>VGTH01000014.1 GCA_016874755.1 Deltaproteobacteria bacterium
CCTCAGTGTGCTTTTCTCTCATCGGCGTATCCTTTCCTGCCTGCGCCAACAGGCAGCCTTTCGTTTTTAGATTCGCGAAAGGGTACGCCTACCTATTTCCTATTTCCACACGCTTTGATCATAGCTCGCCTTTCGCTAAAACGTTTACTGCCAATCACATTTACCTTTTGGTCAAAGATAGCAGTTCGAATGTGATCGCCAAGAGTATCCAATTAATCGCCGGCCGCAGCGGCCAACAATACAATCAACGGAAAGGACGCCACGGCGCATTCTGGAGGACCTTTACCATGCCACTGCCATTGAAGCAGACGAGCATCTGCAGCGTTGCCTTGTTCACATCGACTTGAACATGAACCAGCTTGACGCGGGAGTAACAAATTTGTTACCATTGCAAAAGAACCGATCATGTTTCAACTACGCGCCTACGTCGACGCCAACGATCGTAAGCCTTTCGCCCTGTGGTTCGAACGGCTCGATTCCACCACCGCCGCCAAGGTGACCACGGCCGTCACCCGATTGGAGCAGGGGAACTTCTCCAACGCCAAAGGCGTCGGCGCGGGCGTTCAGGAATGCAAGATCGATTTTGGTCCAGGCTACCGGATTTATTTTGGGCAAGATGGGGAGCAGCTCATTATCCTCCTCTACGGTGGCACGAAGAAACGCCAGGACAAAGACATCGCCAAGGCCAAGGAATATTGGGCAGATTACAAGCGGAGGAAAAAACATGCCCCTTACCCATGACTTTAAAGAAACCATCCGGGCGCGCGCGCAGCGTGACGCGAAGTTTCGTCAAGCCCTCTTGCGCGAAGCGGTGGAATGCTACCTGGAGGGCGATCTCGAGACGGGCAAAGCGATCTTGCGCGATTACGTGAACGCCACTTTAGGCTTTCAGAAACTTGAGGAGCGCACCGACATTCCAGCCAAAAGCCTTATGCGGATGCTCGGCCCCAAGGGAAGTCCTTCGGCGGCAAACCTCTCCAGCATCCTCACTGCCTTGCAGAAAACCGAAGGCGTCCATTTTGAACTCTCGGTCCGGCGTTAACGCGAAGATCCGGAGGACTTTGAAGGCAGTCGATATGGGACGGGGAGGATGACCGAGCATCGGAACGGAACCGATAGGGTCTTTACTTTATAGAAATGGCCAGCTATTGCGCGTGCACTCCGATTCGAATTCGCCGGCGCGGTGTACCATTTGACAGCCCGAGGTGATCGGCAAGAGCCGATTTTCTTGGATGATGGCGACCAGCGGCGATTTTAAGATTTGCTTGCAGCTACAAGAGGGTCAAATCTTTACCTACGGCTTACTCTCATAAAAGGTATAAATAAAGATTCGACCCTAGCCTAGCCTTCATGAGTCTTATGGTTCACCTTGTCTGTCGCGAAATTTGAGCAGGTCAGCGCGAGAGAATCGAGCGGATCGTCTTCGGACTGCGAATTTGCAGCCAGATTCGTGAACCCGATGGCCTGATTCAGCTCGATTGACCGCTTCAATTGCATATGCAAGACTATATGCATGTTCACAATCCGCTTCGCGGAAGGCGTTGCCGAAGATCTCAAGAAGATTTCCATTTTTTACAGAAACCAAATTCTTGCTGCGATAGAGGAACAACTGACAAACACTCCCGACACCGAGACAAGGAACAGAAAGCTTCTAACGAACCTCACACCTCCTTGGGAGGGGATTGGACCGGTTTGGGAACTGCGCGTCGGCGAGTATCGAGTCTTTTATGATGTGTCCCGTGAGGAACAAGCTGTTTATGTTCGAGCGGTGCGTCGAAAGCCGTCAGGTAAAAAGACGGAGGAGATATTATGAAAAGTGTAACGGCACGTGATCTGCAAAAGAAAGTTAAGGAGTGTGTCGATCTCTCACAATCCGAAAAAGTGGTCGTAACGCGGCACGGCAAGCCGGCTGCGGTGTTGGTGGGCGTCGAGGGAAAGGACTGGGAAGATATCGTCCTCGAAACCTCACCGACCTTTTGGAAAATGATAGAAAAGCGCCGTAAGCAACGGACACTTTCTTTGAAAGAATTGAAAGCACGACTCGCAAAATGAACGTCTTAGGATACACGCTTGCCGACAAATGATATGGCCCGCTCACGCTTGCAACCCGAGTGCCCGCCTCAATTGGCGCCAGATGTGATATGTTTCCGCACGAGCATTCAAGCTGATTTCGCGCTTTAACCGGGAAGATTTCCTCAATGCAGAACCGCCCTCGCCTCTGGTTCCTTATGGCGCCACTCACTCGAACTCAGAGCGAGCGGCGCCGTCGGCTTGCGTTGGCAAATGGTTTCGTTTCCTCAAGTCGTTTGAAATAGATCGAATCGCCGCGCCTGGGGACGGGCGGGGCGCGGGTCGGTAGCGGCAACGTGGCCCGGTCCGACCCCAAGCCAATTTTTGAACGTGGGAGCGCGATACCGTTAAAGCGGATTTTTAGGAAATAAATACGGTGCATTCACGCGCAGGATTTCATAAAACCACCACAGAGATTGTTTACCGTAGAGATTGGGTGAAGTTGTTCTTATCTTGGCAACAAGTTCAAAGACACTGTCGTTGGGAGCGTCTGAATGAATTAAGTCAGCATTCGCGGCAGTAAACCAACAAAGAAAACCGACATAGCCGGAGACCATCGCCTCTCAAGCAAGACGAAGTTTTTGATGGCGAAAGATATAGTAACGATAGTTCCTTCAGTGATATATCGTCGAGCTCTTTATCGTGATCTCGATCAGCGTGTTTTAAGAAATTTTGCGGCATCTTTATACGACGCATCGCCTCTTTAAGGTGTTGAGGTTTGATGAGGATCTCCATTTCATCTCGGAAGGAAAGGCGAACTCTTTGAGGATCTCCGAGTCTCTCAAGTTCCGCACGGTAAAGTTCCGTTTTCCGCTTTTCGCATAGGTCGTCCGTAATTTCACGTGATGCCGCGCGAGTGTATAACAAGATAAATTGTCCAAATCCTCAAAAAAGAGCTTGATGGCGGTGTCGAGTTGTTTTTCTGCGGCGTCAATTTTCGTAAAACCCCATTTAGTTGTGCCCGTCCCAAGAGCGGGAAATATTTTAGATTTACTTGCTCCGTCAAGTCACCTGGACATACTATCTATAGGTAATCCCAGCGATGGGGGACAAGGGAGTATTCAATGGCGATTTTTCTCGCGAACCAAGATGTCGAGCAGCTCCTCACCATGGACGACTACATCGAGACCGTCGAGCAAGCGTATCATGAACTCGGCATGGGGCGGGCGTGGAACAATCCGCGCATTCACACTTACGGCCAGGCGCAAAACGGCGCGACCCATTTCTTGAAAGTCTTCACCGGCACGGTGCCGGCTCTGGGCTATTCGATCCTGCGCATCGACTCGACGATGGAGCGCAACGAGAGCGGCCACGAAACCAATCGCAAAGTCGGCAACCGCAACATGGGTTGGTTGATGCTTTTTGCCGTCGCGACCGGCCAGCTCGCAGCGATCATCGAAGATCGCGCGCTGCAGCGCATGCGTGTCGGCGCCATGACCGGCATCGCCGCCAAGTATCTCGCCAAACGCGACAGCAAAACCGTCGGCATTTTCGGCTCCGGCGCCCAGGCCGGACCGCAGTTGGAAGCGCTCTGTGCCGTGATGAAATTTGATCGAATTAACGTGTACAGTCCCACGAAACAAAACCGCGAAAGCTTCGCGGCTAGAATGACCACTGCGCTGAAGACCGAGGTCGTTGCCGTGAGCTCACCGCGCGAAGCGGTCGCCGGCTGCGACATTGTCGTCGTCGCAACGAATTCAAACGAGCCCGTCTTCGATGGTAACTGGCTGGAGCCCGGCACCTTCATCAGCTCGATCGTCAACAGCGACAAAGTGCTGCGCCGGCGCGACCTCGACGACGACAGCTTTCGCCGCGCCTCACTCATCGTCGTCAGCACCCGCGATCAAATCAAAAATGACGAGCCGATCTGGCTGACCGAAGGCTTGGAACGCGGCGCAGTGACTTGGGAGCGCATCTGGGAAATCGGTGAATTGGTCTGCGGCAAAGCGCCGCGGCGCAGAAACGACGAAGAAATTACTATTTTAAAAAACAACGGCCTGAGCGTGCAATTCGCCGGCGTCGGCGCCGCGGTGATGAAGCGGGCCAAAGAACGGGGACTCGGAAAAGAATTGCCAGGCTGGATGTTCGAAGCGGCCTACCGGACCTAATGCGCGTCCGTCTCGAAGAACCCAAAGACTGGGCCGCCGTGCACAGAGTGAACGCGGCCGCATTCCCAACCACGGCCGAAGCCGATCTGGTCGACATTGTTCGGCTCCGAGCCAATCCGATCATCTCACTTGTCGCTGAGCAAGACGAAACGGTCATCGGCCACATGTTATTTTCTCCGGTGACGCTCACCGGCCATGCTGACTTGAAAGTGATGGGATTGGCGCCGATGGCCGTGGCGAAGGACCACCAGCGCCAAGGCGTGGGTTCCGCGCTCGTGCGCGAGGGATTGGCGCGCTGCAAAGAACTAGACTTTGGCGCCGTCGTCGTCCTTGGCCATCCAGACTACTATCCGCGCTTTGGTTTTGCGCCGGCGGTGCAATATGGCATTGGCTGCGAATTCGCAGCGCCGCCGGAAGCCTTCATGATCGTTGAGTTAGAGCCCGGATACCTGCACGGAAAGTCGGGGACAATTCGTTATCACTCGGCGTTCGACGTTTTTAGATGGGAAAGAAGGCGGGTCGGCTAGACAAGCTTGTACGCGGCGCGCAAATTCTCGGATTCGGATGTTCCTCTCGCCAAGCCGCAAAGACGCCAAGCTCGGAAGACAAAAGATAAAGATTCCATGGAGTCTTTTATTTCAATTCTCCGAACTTTGCGGGCTTTGCGTCTTTGCCAGAGATATTCCTAATTTCGGTTGCGGCTCTGCCATGCTGGACGCAGGCACCCAGCTGAACTTAGCGCCCCATGAACGCGTCGGATCGTTTGAGCAACTCCTTGAGACCGTCTCCCTTTTCCGCTCCGCTGACGCCATGCTTGAAGACCTTGGCGATCTTCCACTGGCCGCCCTCGTTTCTAAAAACCACGGCCGACCATTCTTTCCGGTCCTTGCCGAGCTTTTGGTAGACGGCGCGGGCGGTCTGTTTGTTCGCGGTCACATCGACGCCGACGAATTGCGCGTCTTTAGGATCAAGCTCGTCTGCCGACATGCCCTTGAGCGTGGCCGGCGAAACCTGGTCGGCCATCTTGGCATACTCCGCGCTCATCAGCGCCAGCGTCGCCTTCACATCGCCCTTGCGCGCGGCTTCGAGATATTTGAGGTAGACGCCTTCAAGCTGCTTGGCGAAGGGGTGCGCCTGGTTTGTCGTTTTTTCCGGTGTCTGCGCGAGAGCGATTCCATTCGCCCGCAAGTTTACGGTTACCAATGCCGTTAACAAAACAATCAACAAACCTGAGCGCATTGCTATTTTTTCCTTCCGCACTAGCAGTTCCGTTAGCCTTACAGCACTAGAACGGAATCGCCAACTTGATCGAGCCGCCATGCGAACGCGTCCGGTCGGAGAACTGGCCGGTGTAACCCACCTTGAGATTCACGCCACCGATGTTCAATACGTCGACACCCACTGCGACATCGCCGTAGTTCTTGTCATTCTGGCCCGCCACCGCCATCGGCGCAACGCTCGGCGCGCCGCGCAGGCTCGCCTCCACACTCGGCGTGTTGCTGGTAAACAGATGCGTCCATCCCAGCTTGGCGTACGGCCGCAGAATACTACCTCCGGCTTTGATCTCGCCGCCAATCTCCAGCGCCGGGCTCAAGGTCACATAGGTCTGCTCCTGCGCCCGCACCGACAAATTAGCTCCCGCCGCGCCATGCTCGTTGAAGCTGTGCGAGCGAATGTAGCTGACGCCCAGATCGACCATCGGCTTCCAATACCAGTTGCCTTGCTCGAAGGCGCGCGCCCCGCGGAGCCGGTTGGTGACAAAAGTTTGCTGCGGATCGCTGTTCGCCGTCGCTCCCGGAATCAGCAGGCCCACTTTGCGCGCCGTTTCGTACCAACCATGGCCGACGTCGAACAAATAAGAGAGCGTGCTGCTGCCGAAACGCGCTTTGACGACACCGCCCAATTGAAACTCGTGGCCTTGGCTCGACGACAGGTTCTTAACGTTGAGCCAGCTTCGTTCATAGCCGGCACCGATGCCCCAATGCCAAGTAGCGTTGATCGCTTTCTGCATGCCGCCAGAGAGCTTGAAAGCATTTCGGTTAAAACCGAAATTGCTCGAAGTCTTGTCTTGGTGAATGGCGCTGCCACCCATCGTCATCCAGCCGCACTCGTCCTCGCGCACGAAGCGATAGGCACCGTCGCGGGCGCGGCAGCTCAGCATGGCGTCGCCGAATTGTTGGTTAGAAAACCAGGCGGCAAACTGCTTTTCGAGATGAACTTCGGGACTGAGCTGATTGTAGGCATTGGCTAGACTCTGTGAATCTGCCAACCCCAACAGCGTTGTGACGATCGGCGCAAAGCTCGCAAACCCGCCGGCCAACTGCACATTATTGATGTAGTTGCCGATGGCGGTTTGATTGCCGTTGAGTCCGCCGCCAGCGGGGTTGGAAAAACTTAAGCTGTAGGCAAGGTTGACATCGTTGGCGTTCGGAGAGACCAGCTCGTAGCTCCGCAGCGCGGAGCGTTGATAGTTCAGTGTTAATCCGGAATTGGTAAAACCGCCGGCCGCCGACAACAGAGTCACCTGGCCGCTCCCGGGTTTGGTCAACCCGGGATTGATAAAATTCAAATCGATCCGACCCGCGCCGTTTCCAGTGCCACTCGCATTGATACGATCCGCCGCCGCGCTCACGCCACTGTTGTCGTAGTCCACCAACAGTTTGCCGCCGCTCGTCTGCGCAAAACTTCCCGTTAATGCGGTCGTCTGCGCTTTGCCCAAGTCGCCGGGCGACAACACGCCACTGTTGTTCAACGGGCCGCCGCCAAGATTGACTGTCGGGCCCGGCAAAAAAGATGCCGCGGCGTTGTTGGTAAATCCGCCGACGCCGATGCCAAGGTCCACCGAGCCGATCACTTGGCCCAAGTTGTTAATTTGATTGTTGCCTTTGTCGCCGACGATCGCCTTGCCGGCGACTCCAAGAGCGTTGGTGATAATGCCATTGTTATTGAGCCGATTGTTGGTGCCGCCAAGCATCTTGACGCCCGCGCCGGTGCCGCTGCCGCCCATAATCACGCTCGGCGTCGCGACATCTTGATTCAAAATGTCGAGGGTGATGTCGCCCCGGACACCCGTGGCATCGCTCTGCGCCAAGAGAGCTACAGAGTCCGCGCCGGCGGCAATCAGATGACCGGTCTGGCTCAGACTCATCCCTTGGGTAATGCCAGCGCCGCCCGCGCTGCCCATGAACGAATTACAGGTACCGTTGCACCTAACCGTTCCGCCACCGCCCGCCACGGTTTGTCCGAGAAACGCAACGTTGTTTGTTCCGGTGCCCAGGTTGATTGTTCCGGAGTTGTTCACCGTGACGCTCCCGCCGTTGCCAATGTTCTGACTCAAGAGCTGGAGTTGGAGAGCGCCACCTTCGACCGTGACTCTACCGCCGCCGCCGCCGACGGACTGCGCAAAGATCCCCACGGAGTTGTTACCAGTGATGTTGATGTTGCCGCCTCGACCGGAACTATCAACGCTATTGTTAACAACCGTTACGTTGCCCCCATGTCCCGTAACACCGTTGTAATTTGGCAGATTCTGCCCGCCGAAGAACAAGGGTACGGTAGCAACCGCAATCCCTAGATTCGCAGTTCCACCACCGCCGCCGACGCTTTGCGCGACAATGCCAGTGGAATTGTCGCCCTCTATAGTGATGCTATTGTGGTTCGTCACGCTGACGTTACCACCAGCTGAAGCAGCACCACCTTTACCCCCCACGGCAACACCAACGTTGAGGAACGGTAGTGGAATTGCCGCGCTTACGCTAAGACCACCGTTGCCACCGCCGCCACCGATGGACTGCGCGAAAATACCGCTGGAGTTGTTGCCCTTGGTCGTAATCGTTGCACTCCCACCAAACGGTGGACCATTGGTGACCGTGACGTCGCCGCCCCGGCCGCCTTGACCACCGGTGCCGCCGACACTCACATTGACAGGTCCGAATAGCGATGCCGATACCGACAATCCCCCGTTACCACCACCACCACCAAGAGACTGCGCGACGATGCCGTTGGCTGATTCGCCATGGGTTGTGATGGAACCGGTGTTGGTCACTGTGACGTTGCCGCCGCTACCACCAGCGCCCCCGTCGCCACCTACACTGACATTGATAGGGAGGATCGTAGCCCCAATCGATCCACCGGCGTTGCCGCCGCCGCCACCGACGGAAAGCGCGGATATGCCGTGTGACCGGGCACCCATGGTCGTAATCGTGCCGCCGTTGTTATTGACCGTGACCGCGCCGCCGCTGGCGGAGGTTCCCGGCGCGCCGCCAACGGCGACAAGCAGTCCCACCGAGCCGCCCGCTCCGCCGCCGCTCGCCGGGTCTGTTAGAGATAAGTCACCGCCGCCGCCGCCCGTCGAGGTGGCCAGTATTCCTGTGGAATCATTGCCATGGGTCGTGATGCAGCCGGTGCTGCATATGTTGTTCATGTCTTTGCTGCCGCTGTTGTTGATGGTTACCGCACCACCACGTCCATTGGCACCGCCGGTGCCGCCGATGCTGATGAGTCCCGCCGATGCCCCGCCGCTTCCTCCGCCGCCACCTACCGATTGGGCCCACACGCCCTTGGCACTATCATCCCGGGTTGTAATGCTACCGCTGTTGGTGATGGTGACCGCACCGCCGTCGCCCGCGGCGCCGCCGGCACCGCCGACCGCAACCGCCCGGAGGAACCCTGGTATGGGGTCGACGAGCGGCGCAATGGCACCGCCCAACCCGCCGCCGCCACCGATGGACTGCGCCAAGATGCCATGAGAACCAAAACCGGTAATCGTAGTCACGCCGCTGGCTGTAGTACTTTGGCCAGTCGTAACATTGCCGTCGTTGATAATAGTAATGGTGCCGCCATCGCCCCTGCGAGCCGCCGGCCGTCGGCGACGTGCCAGCGCCACCCAGACAAATGAGCCCGCTGCATCTGCCGCCCGTGCCGCGCACATTGATGGTAGCGCGCGTGGTCGGGTTTGGCGCCGAAATATTTTCTAGGGTACCAGGAGTCGTCGCGGGAACCGCCAGGCTTGCCATAGTCCCACTTACGCCGCCACCACCACCGATGCTCTGGACGAATATGCCAATCGATCCGTCCTGCTTTGTCGCTATGGTTGGTGTTGTCGTCTGCGAGGTTATCGGGTTTGCGCAACCAGCGTGTGTAGCGTTTCCCGAGACATTACAAACGGTGACGGCGCCGCCGTGCCCCGCTGCACCGGCCCAACCTCCAAGAGCGACCGTGCCGGTGACCCCGGCGTTGCCCGAACCGCCGCTGCCACCTCCCGCGCCGATGCTTTGCACCTAGATGGCGGGGGCGTCCACGCCGTTGGTTGTCACCGCGCCGTAATTCATCACCTGCACTTCACCACCATTGCCACTTCCCCCACCATGGCCACCCACCGCGGCGGTAAACGTCGATTTAATACCCGCATTGGAAAACGGCAAGACAGTCGGCGTTAGCGCAAGGTTTGCCAAGTCTGGCACAAGGTCGCCCAACCCCATCGCCCCATTGCCGCCGTTGCCGCCACCCTGTCCAATGGATTGCGCCAAGATACCTGTGGAGTTTTTCTTGTCCGTTGTGATCGAACCACTGTTGGTAACAGACACCGCGCCGCCGTGGTTACCGTTGCCGCCAGTGCCGCCAACAGCAACACCCAAAGTAAACCCCTGCAACGTGCCCGCAGCTGGCGGTTCAAAGCACGGACCGAGGATACAGACACTGCCAAATTCTCCAAGGTTAACCGGACTATTACAGCCTATGCCCAAAGGCAGATGGCAGCGTGATCCTAAGTAGAACGAAAACGAATTGGCACCCCCACCATTACCGCCGCCACCACCGATTGACTGCGCGAGGATGCCATAGGCACCTTCGCCTTCGGTCTTTAGCATCCCGGTGTTGTTTACCGTGACGTTGCCACCCAAGTTGCCGCTGCCGCCAGTACCGCCAATCGATACCGGAATACTAACTTTTTTACTGGGCGTATCCGCGTTGGCGACAACGGTCCCTGCTACCGCGCCGCCGGCCATACCGCCGCCACCGCCTGTCGAGAGCGCAGCGATCGCATGGGAACGGTCGCCTTTGGTGGTGATACTTCCCTGGCTTTGCAAAACGGAGACAAGGCCCCCACTATTGCCGTCGCCGCCGTTGCCACCCACCGCAACGGCAACGTTTAAGCTGCCGCCCTTCAACTCGCCGTCGTCACCCGCCAGGCCGAAAATCGTGCTTACCGCCATCCCGCCTACACCGCCGCCACCGCCGGTAGATTGCGCGAGGATCCCATAGGAGTCGTGACCGTGGGTGTTAATCACGCCAGCCGAGGTGATATCGATCAAACCACCGGTACCACCCACGCCACCGCGGCCCCCCACTGCCACGCCGACATTGAAGTTGCCGCCCTGTTTCATATTGAGCACACCCACGCCGGCAAATCCGCCGTTTCCACCACCACCGCCCGTGCTTTGCGCCGCAATGCCGATCGAGTTCTTGCCAAGCGTTTCAATGCTCGCGCTGGGGAGATTCGTCACGTCGACGCGTCCCGCCGCGCTTCCCGCGCCGCCAGAGCCACCGACGGCGACGCTGACATCGCCGATCGCTTCAGTGCCGCCCACTGCGATGGAAACCGCAAAACCGCCGCTGCCGCCGCCACCGCCCGTGCTCTGCGCGACGATGCCGTTGGACTGCGCGCCATGGGTTTTGATCGTGCTCTCGTTGGTCACGCCGACATGGCTACCGGTGCCGCCCGCGGCGCCCTGACCGCCGACGCCCACGGAAACTGCTCCGTACTTGCCGCCGCTAGCGGCGACACTGAACCCTCCGTTGCCGCCGCCGCCGCCGACACTTTGGGCCAAAATACCGTCGCTTTGACCGCCAAAGGTTTCGATCGTCCGATCTGAGCCCCTTTGATGAACAAGAACCTCGCCGGCATTGCCAGCCGCGTTGCCGCTACCACCCACGGCGACTGTGGCGCTGACACCGTTGCTCAGCGCCGCAGCAACGCTAAAACCGCCGCTTCCACCGCCACCGCCGATACTCTGAGCGTGGATGCCCGGTGAAGAGAAGCCCAGGTGTGGGGAATTGGGATTAACGGTTGCGCCGGTTGTGATGTTGCTGGCGCTGGTCACTTCGACCTTCTTACCAGCCCCGCCGGCACCGCCGCTGCCCCCGATACCGACGCTGACGGAACCAAACTTAAGACTGCCGCTGGCAACCACCGAGAATCCACCGTTACCGCCACCACCACCAAGGCTTTCGGCAAAAATACCGCCAGAATAATCACCCGATGTGCTGAGCGTATTGGCGGTCGCGAGTGTGGAGCGTTCGATGCGTCCAAACCGGTCTCCACAGTAACTTCACCGCCATCGCCGCCGACATTTCCCGATCCGCCAAGTGCAAATCCAACAAACGCGCCGATCCCAACGGCCCCTCCCCCAGACCCACCGCCGCCGCCCACACTCTGCGCGTAGATACCTTCGGATTCGCGGCCCCTGGTCGTAATATTTGCTGTGTTCGAGTTGAGCGCAACAGTGCCGCCATGTCCAGCGCTCCCACCGCTTCCACCGATGGCTATTAGCCCGACGGCGGTTGCGCCTTCCCCTCCGCCGCCACCCGCGCTCCGCAGGCTAAGGGCGCGTGACTGCAGGCCACTGGTCGTTATCTCGCCGTGATTATTGACTGTGACACTCCCGCCATCCCCACTCCCAGCCGGGCTAACACCAAAGGTCACCAGGCCAAAACCAATCCCCCCTGCGGTATTGGATGCACCGCCAGGGCTCTCTGCGAAAATGCCATGTGAGCGAATTCCGAGATTGGTGGTAATTTCGCCACTATTGGTGATTGAGATATTACCGCCACCACCGCTTGCGCCCGTGTTTCCGACCTGGTTTACGACTGATCCAATGGCATCGCCGGCAATGCCGCCGACCGACCCGGCGCTTTGCGCCAAGATTCCTGCCCTGAATTGGTCGGGCTGTACGCCACCGTTTACCGTGATATCCGCTTTGTTTTCCGTCACTGTAATATCGCCACCGGCACCACCTGCACCACCGTCTCCGGATCGTCCGAACAGAGTCAGCGGAAGACCAAGCGCTAGTCCTCCCTGACCTCCCTGGCCACCCAGACTTAAAATGTGAATGCCGCTAAATCCATCATTTGTGATGGTACCGGTCCCGCTCACGTTCACAGTGACATTTCCGCCGCGCCCACCGGCACCACCCAGACCACCCGTCACAGATGAGTTGGGACCAGCCGGCGGCACCGCTGGCAATGTAAAGCCGTCCCCACCGAGACCACCGTTCCCACCCCGGGTGCGCGCGAAGATTCCAGGCTGGACGGAACTGTCAATCGCCACGAATCCAGGTTCCATTATGGATACCGGTCCCTCGCTCGCTCCATTGCCACCTGGAAATCCGACGAAAATAAAATTTATCCCATCTGTTCCATTGGCACCCTGACTGTCAAATGTTCGCTCGCCGGTCGCCAACGCCAGCGGCGGCAAGAGTTGCAGCACGGTGTTGAAAACCGAGCCGCAGAGTAGGAAGGTGGCTATTTTTCTGCGAACTGCTTTGTTCATTGTTCCTTCCTAGGCTCCTCCTAGTTCGAGGTGAAAACTCGTCCGTTAGTTTGGTTGCGACAATGTCACCGCAAACGCCATGCGCTCGCCGACCGCGTGCAGCCATTAGAACACAACACGTAAACGCCCTGTAGCTATCGAAGCAGGACCCAATCGCCCCACAGCCAGTTGCCACGGGTGCGCCTGCCGAAACTCGGCGGACGATTGCTAGTCAGAGGCTTGCGACAAACCTACTTAAGCTTCTAAAGACTTCGGATGGCCGCAAGCCTCGACATAATCACTCGAAAAATCTTGGCGCGAAAGTTTGCGATCTTCAGACATTTGGTTGGGAGACTCACCATCTGCGGCTTTGTGCGGGCGACAAGGAACCGGATGGAAGGATCGTCATCAGAGCAGAGTCAGTATGAGGTGTTTCTTGGGCTTTAATACTTTTAGAATAACTTTGCGTCCCTCGTAGCATAGGCCAAAAGTATTAGTCAAGCAGATTTTGACCCGTGAAAGACTGAGCCGCTGGAAATACTGAGCGGGCGCGCCCCTCGATACGCGCCCAGCCCTACCCGGGCAATCGGTCATCTTAACTCCGTATCCCGAGTAGGTCTTGCCAGGAACCGTAGCGAGGGGCTCTATACTGACTACTCCGGGAACAAAATCTTCGACTGAAAGGGGGGGGCTATAATCCGCTACCAATTGTGCTGTGGCCAGCAGAGGGTTGGGGACTTAGTTTAGCCCAGTGCTCGCCATGGCTGAGCCGGCATGAAGACGGCCACAAACAAAGTAGATGAATCGAGGCGCGGGAACTCCTCGGCGGCATGATGTCACTCCTCTCCGTGAGTGAGCCGATATGTCAGTGGTAAGGCTTGCATCTGTTTGCGAATAGAAACTACCTCAAGACAACACTCGTTAGTCAGCCAGGAAATCCGTCACTAGCTTAGCCGTCTCCGCGGGCTTCTCGGCCGGCGCGCTGTGGCCGGCGCCGGCGACGATCTGTAGCTTGGCGTTGGGGATTAACTTGGCGTAGGCCTCGCCGTGGGCGCGCGGCACGAAGCCATCTTTTTCGCCCCAGATGACGAGGGTGGGAGCGGCAATGCGATACAGGCGATTGCGCAGCGGCCAATCGTAGAAGTATGGCGGTTTGAAACCGACACGCGAGCCGAGGCGCAGCATTTGATAGCGGCGCACCTCGTCTTCGATCTCGCCCTTGCCGTCCGGGAACATGTCGAGTGCATTCGCTTGTTTGTCACTGGCGAAAAGCATTTCTCGTAAAGTCTTGTAGCTCGAGCCAAACTCCGGCTGAGCGTGCATGAAGACATCGCCAATCAGAGAACCCTCGACCAACAAACCGCTCGCGCCAATCAGAACCAGCTTGCGGATTTTTTCCGGATGGCGCGCGGCCAGCTCCGCGGCGATCCAGCCGCCGACGCAGTGGCCGACCAGATCGAACTTGTCGAGCTTTAAGGCATCGAGCACTTCGAGATAATGAAACGCGACGTCTTCAATGACGTCGACGTCTTTGTTTTCATCGCTCTGGGAGCAGCCGGGATGGGCCGGTGCGATGACTCGTGCATTTTGCGCCAAGGTATCGTGAAAGGGCATCCACGACTCTTTGACCGAATGCACGTCGGCGAAACCGTGCAAATAAACCAGCGGCGCGCCGCCGCCGTTTTCCAGTAGCCAAACTTTGCGTCCGTGGACGTCGATGCTGCGACCGCTCATGCGTATTATAGCTCCCTCAAGATTTCAGAAATTCACCCGCGGCGAGGCCGAGCGCGGAGGAAGAAGAAACCACAAAACACACGAAAGTCGCGAAAATAGGTAGCTCAAATTCGTGGTGATATCTTCCTCCGAACTCCGTGTCCTCCGTGCCTCTGCGGTGAAATCTTTTTTAGTGCATTGCCTGCGCCGACTGTTCAAAGTTCATGCCGGGGAATTCACTAGTAAACTGCTTCAACGAATCGTGGCGCAAGATCGGCGCGACTTTTTCGGCGAACAATTTCATGTTCTTCCGTGCTAGATGATCCGGCATGTTGCCGAGCTGGAATTGGATCAGCAGATTGCCTACTTTCGCCTTCTCGATCAGCGCGCCGATGCGCTTGGCGACAGTTTCCGGGCTGCCGACGATGATCGACTGCGATGCTTCGAGCTCTTCCCAGTTTTCCACGTCGCCCAAGAGCTTGCGTCCCGGCGTGTAGCCCTTCATGTATTCGCGCCACGCGGCAGTCGGGATGTAAGGCACGCCCGGGCCATAGGTAAGCTGACGCCCCTCTTTGCGCAGGTGGCCCTTCAAACAATTCTTCAGAAAATACCACACGCCCTCTTCGCACTCTTCGCGGGCCTGCTGGTCGGTCTCGGCGACGTAGGTCGACATGAGGATGCCGAATCTAAACGGGTGATACTTGTCGCCATGCTTTTCTAAAACCTGGGCAAACTCCTGCTGCGCCCGATGGGTCTCGCCGCCGTGGCTGCGCGACGAGAGGAAATAGCAGTAGCCGCGCTTAGCCACTTCGGTCATAGTCGACGGGCTACGCGAGCCGGGAATCCAGATCGGCGGAAACGGTTTCTGCAATGGCTTGGGCCAGAGGTTCACATAGCGCAGCGGGAAATAGCGGCCCTCGTGGGCAAACGGCCCATCTTCGGTCCACGAGCGCCGGATCAAGTCCGCCGCCTCCCAGAACTTCTCGCGCGTGTTGGCCGATGGCACGTCGTAGTTGAATGTTTCAGGCCCGCCCCCCGGTGCGAAGCCCGCCACCAGTCGGCCATTGCTCATCTGGTCGAGCATGGCGTACTCCTCGGCCACGCGCATGGGGTTCATGTGCAGCGGTAGCAAATTACCCAGAATGACGATCTTGCCGCGCGAGGTGCATTGCGTCAGCGCCGAGGCGATCATATTCGGCGACGGCATCAAGCCATAGATGTTTTGATGGTGCTCGTTTAGCACCATGCCGTCGAAACCAAGCTCGTCGGCGTAGGCCAACTGGTCTATATATTCTTGATAAAGTCCGCGTGCTTTTGAATTGTCCCACAGCTTATTGGGCACCGTTACCCAGCCGCTGTGGCCCGATTTGTCGAAGTCTTTGTCGAGATAGGGATAGGCCATGAAGTGCCAGGCAAATAATTGAACCGGTTTCATCGCTCACCTCGCTTGAGTGGATTCAGCACGATATCTCCATGGTCTTACGACAACTGGTGCCCGTTGGCAACTGAAAATATTGCAGGTCAAAGACCGAGACCGACCCTTGGATGCGCTGTGAATAAGTGTAGGATGCCTTGCGTCTATAGATACAAAAAGGGGGAATTTTCAATGAATCAGTTTTCGCGAATCGTCGTTTCCGGTTTGATCGCTTTGAGCCTTGCTGGGGCCGCGGTGGCGGCCGACACGCCTAAAGATAAAAAGCCTGCGGCCGGCGCGGATAAAACGCCAGCAGCGACCACCGAGCACCGTTTCCGCGGCTCGGTCACGGCACTTGATACCAAAGCAGGCACATTGAAGGTCAAAGGCCGCAACGACGAGAAGACCTTCATCATCGGTGACAAAGCAAAGAGCGCCTTTGATAAAGTCAAAGTCGGCGACCGGGTTCGGCTCACCTACGCCGACGAGGGCGGCAAGCTCATCATCCGCGCGCTCACTGAGAGCAAGAGCGGCTCAGACAAGAGCGGCAAGTAAGAGCTCGAAACAGAATTCGCGTCAAAAGGGGGAGGCGAGAAATTGCCTCCCCCTTTCTGTTTCCGGCTTTCAAGCCGCCGCACGTGCCTTGACAGCATTGCGCGACTCGATGTAAGAGCGAGCCACTCTGGAGATTTTGATGAAAGACAAAAACGTAAAGCCGCGCGCCTACCGCGACCAACAACTGCAAGCGTTAAGCGTGCGCCAAGCAAAAACCATCGATGCCCTCGCGGCGCGGATCTTTCCGACCACCGACACTCCGGGCGCGGTCGAAGCGGGAGCCGTTTTCTACATCGACCAGGCGTTGGCCGGACCCTATCCAGAGTTGCGGCCCTACTACACCAAGGCCCTGCGCGCCCTCGCCAGTCATGCTAAAGAAAAATTTGCCGTCCCTTTTCTCAAGCTCAGTGCGCCGCAACAGGACGCGGTTTTGAAAGATTTCGAATCCGGAAATGTCACGACCTTCACCAAAGCCGCTGATTTCTTCGAGACCGTGCGCGCCCATATCCTCGAAGGTGTGTTCGGCGAGCCCAACTACGGCGGTAACAAGAACTTGATCGGCTGGAAGCTGGTCGGCTTTCCCGGGCAACAGTACGGCTACCCAGATGCCTACATCAACCGAGTTGTCGACTTGGAACCGGTGGCGTGCGAGGGCATGCCAAAGAAGCCGGGTCAGTAGTCACAACGGTTCAAACGCTACGCTCGGTGCTTCAGAAGCCCAGCCGCGCATGCTATCAAAGAACCATGCGGCGGCTTTGGCTGTTATTGTTTGCGACCATTTTTCTTGTCTCCTGCAGCGCCCGCGAGATCGACATCGCCGACGCGCCGCGGGGCTTCGCCGACTGGCTGTTCCACAACGGCAAGATCATCACCGTCGACAGGACTTTTTCGATTCAGCAATCGCTGGCGATTAAAGACGGCCTGATCGTCGCGGTCGGCAGCAACGCCGCCGTGCGCACCTGGCGCGGTCCCAAGACGCGCGAGATCGATCTCGCCGGCCGGGCGATGATTCCAGGGTTGATCGATGCCCACATGCAGGCAACCGCTGCGGGGAGCAACTGGGATAGTGAGTTGCACTGGGAACGGCTGAATTCGTTGGCCGATGGGCTGCAACTGATCGCTGCCGCAAGCAAACGCCAATCCCCGGGCAGTTGGATTGTGGTCGGTGGCGGTTGGGTGCCGACACAATTTGCCGAGCGCCGCTTTCCCACCCGCGCAGAGTTGGACTCCATTGCGCCGAAACATCCGGTTTACATCCAGTATCTGCGCCAAGGCGCGCTGCTCAACAGCGCCGGCCTGGTGGCCGCGGGCATTACCGACAAAACGGCCAATCCGGCGGGCGGAAAATTTGAAAAAGACCGCAGCGGTCAGTTAACCGGCTGGCTCCAGGGTGTTGCCGCTTGGGAACATGCCTATGGGAAAATTCCCAAGCTGCCCCCCGATCGCATAGCAGAGAACCTGCGCAATTGTTTTCGTGAACTAAATCGGCTTGGCGTCACCGGGGTTGTCGATTTGCATACGGCCGGCGTCAGCTTCATGCATCGGCGCATCCTGAGCGACATGGCGCGCGCGCGTAGCCTCACTTTGCGCTTGAGCTATTTCGTGGCAGCCAATGGGCCCGGCGATGAAGTCGAGCAGCGGCGCGCGATACTTGAAGAAGTCCGCGCATTCGAGAGCAGCGATCTCTTTCGTTTTGCCGGCTTCGCCGAAACTGCGCCGGGCGGCATCGACGCTAGCGACCTGTTTACCAATCCTAAAGACAATGTCCTAGACACCGCCGCGCAGGAAAGGTTTCGTAGAGTGCTGCGCTTCTTCGCACAATCGGATAGTAGTTTTCGCCTGCACACGCTTGATGCTCCGGCGCAACAACTGCTCGATATCATGGAACAGCTGCACCAAGAGACGCCGTTTAAGCAGCAAAAAATCACCTTCGCCCATTTCGAAGATGCGACGGCCGCATCCATCGAGCGAATAAAAAAACTTGGCGGCGGCATCGCCGTGCAAAACCGCCTAGCCCTCACCGGCGAGCGCACCGTAGAGACCTGGGGCGACCAACGAGCGCGCAACGCGCCGCCGCTGCGCGCGATGATCCAATCGGGCGTGCCGCTCGGCGCCGGCACCGACGGCTTTGGCGCATCGAACTATTCGCCCATGCTGTCGCTCTGGTGGCTGGTCACTGGCAAGACCGTCGCCGGCACCCGGCTGCGAGAGCCGCAGCAGAACCTCACGCGCGCCGAAGCGCTGCGCCTTTACACCATCGGCAGCGCTTGGTTCAGCGCCGACGAGAAGCGCAGAGGCTCCCTCGAGGCCGGCAAGCTCGCCGACCTCGCGGTGCTCAACGCGGACTTCCTGACTGTACCGGAAGACCAGATTCCCCATCTCGAATCACTATTGACCATGGTGGGCGGCCGCATTGTCTACGCCGCGCGGCCGTTTGCACAACTAGTAGCTCCGTAGGTATGGTATCGAGCGAATTGGGATTCACCACGAAAAGCACGAAAAGGTTCGTCCAATCCATGTCCTTTTTTTCGTGACCTTCGCGTGTTTCGCGGTGTTTTTTTTAGAAGGAGAGCAAATGGACATTTTGAATCGTCAACAAGCCGAAAAAGCCCTCTATCCTGCGCCGGGTCTGCCCGGCGGCGGCCAATTGGAAGTGCGCATGGAAGTGTCGCAGTTTCACCCTGACCCGGATGTGCGCGGCGTGGCGCGGCGCGTGAAGTTTTTCAACTTGGAAAGTTGGCACAAGGAGTGGGTCGAAGTTGCCAAAAAAAATGAAGAGCTAGCGGCTGGCTTTGAAAAGGAGAATCGCAAGCAAACCGCCCACGAATTCTATCTGCGCGCGGCTGATTTCTATCGCCGCGCGGTCGTCTACATGGCCGACAGCGACCCGCGCATGCTGCCGACTTACAAAGGCCTTGAAGACAACTTCAACAAAGCCTGGAGCGTAGTCACGCCGCCCTTTGAGCGCGTCGAGATTCCCTACGAAGGCCACAAACTGCCAGCGCTGTACTGGCCTGGCCGCGGTAAGGCCGGCGCCAAACTGCCAGTCGTTTACAATTACGGCGGCGCCGACGGCATCCTGCTGCGCGGCGAAGACGGCGGTGCCGGCCAGTACGTGCGCCGAGGCATGTCGTTCATCGACGTCGACGGGCCGGGCCACGGCGGCACGCTGCGCCATCACCAGCTCTACGCGCCGCCCGATTCCGAGCGCGTCGCCAAAGCAGTGATGGATTACCTAGTCACACGTTCGGACGTCGACGCCAATCGCATTGGTCTGCACGGCTCGAGCATGGGCGGCTATTCCGGTCCGCGCTGCGCTACGGTCGAGAAAAGAATCAAAGCCGTCGCCGTCTGGAGCGGCGCCTACAATCTGGTCGACGATATTTTCGACTATTACCCACCGATCCAAGACCGTCTGCGTTGGCTCATGGGCGCCAAAGATTTGAAAGAGGCACGCGAGAAGATGAAAGAGTTTTCGCTGGTCGGGCGGGCTAACAAGATCGAGTGCCCGATTCTCGTCGGCTACAGCCACGACGACCGGGTGATGGACCCGCGCGGCGCGCTCAATCTCTACGAGAACGCGGTCAACTCACCCGATCGCTCGATGATCGACGGCGTCGGCCACGGCGAAAAGAACTTCACGCGGCGAACTTACATCGCCGATTGGTTCATGAAGCAGCTACAAGCCGGGTAATAAAGCATGACAATTTTCGCGCGCCCAACCATCGTCGCAGTCGCAGCGTTGCTGTTGTCATGGGCCATCACCGATTCGTTCGCGGCTGACAAAAAAACCAAAGAGCCGCCGGCGCGCAGCTATATTACTGTGTATCCCGGCAGCGGCGGCACCTGCCCAACCAAAAAGCACAACGCTGACGCCAAAAACAATCACGAACAGCGGCGCATCCAGGCAACGTTTCGCGAGGGCAAAATAACCACAACCAGAGATTTCGCACCGGGAGAGAAGCGCACGGTCAGTTTTTGCAACTACGGCAAGATTCATCTGGTCAGCGCAAAGTTTCTCAATTGAGGAAGCGCTGCTCATGGCCCTCGCGCAATCCGGCGAGCTACGTGATTCAGTAAATCTGCTTAGCAACAAACTCACCGACAAAGGAGATTTCCATGGCTCTACGATTGATCGTCACTATGACTGCCGCGCCAGGCAAAGGCGCTGAGCTGCTGCAGATCTACAAAAGCCGCTGCGCCGACGTCATGAAAGAACCCGGCTGCGAACAGTTTGAAATTTTTCAGAGCGGCGTCAACCCCGACAAACTCGTCATTCTCGAACGCTGGCAAGATCAGGCGTCGCTCGACGTACATTCAAAAGTCAACGCCACCCGCGCGCCGATACCAGCCGAGCTGCGCGTCGGCGCCACCGAGCGGGAAGATTACACATACAATCGGACGCGCTGAAACAGGCGGAGGCTAACCGATCAGATAATTTAACCGCAAAGAAAGCCGAGAACGCCAAAGACGTGCGCAATCCATTGCGATCGCGTTTCAAGCCTTGCGTCAGTCTTCGCGGGGCCAGGATTCCCCCGCAAATGTGTATGAGAAACGCGAAACCCGTGTTGCATCCACGAGCCTTGCTTCGGACCTTTGCGATCCTTGCGTTCTTTGCGGTTAAATAAACCTCCCGAATCATTATGAGTCTTTGCTTCGTCGATCCGACGCAAACCGCTGCGCTTCTCACGACCCTCAACGCCGACCCGGAGTTTCAACTCGCAGCGCGCTTTTTTTCCAAAGACATTTTGCTCATCGCCGGCGACGCGAAATGCATCGTCCAAATTCACGATAGCATAGTCAGGGAAATCAAACACAATCCAAGCTTCATGACCCCTTGGAGCTTCTATATCCAGGGTTCGGCCGCGGCCTGGGAGACTTTTCTCCAACCCAAACCGCCGCCCTTCTTCACCGATCTCTACGGCTGTATTTCGCGCAAGAATCTTGACCTCGGCGGCGATATGGAAGCGGCGCTGGCGCACTTCTGGGCGGTGAGCCGCATGCTGGCGATCTTTCGCGAGTTTCAGAATAACGCTAGCTGCGAAATCCGCACGCCAGTGACAAACAAAGGACATGGCGCCATCGAACCGATCACCGGCCGCTACGTTTACCTGAACATCGAAGGCGTTGAGTATCGCGTCTATTTTGAAGAAGCCGGCAGCGGCATCCCGCTTATCTGCCAACACACCGCCGCATCCGACGGCCGTCTGTGGCGCCACTTGTTAAACGACGAAGCAGTCACCCGGAATTTTCGTGTCATCGTTCCCGATCTTCCTTACCACGGCAAATCGTTGCCGCCGGAATCGATACAATGGTGGACGAGAGAATATCGCCTCACCAAAAGTTTTTTCATGGCTTGCCAAATCGAGCTTGCCCACGCGCTGCAGCTCGATCGTCCGGTCTTCATGGGTTGCTCCATGGGCGGACAGCTTGCGGTGGAATTGGCCATCGCATACCCGCAGGAGTTCCGCGCCGTCATCGGGTTGGAGTCCGGCCTGAGCCGCGCGCGCATGGCGCCGACGTTGGACTTTCACGATCATCCGAGAATCGGCAACGACTTCCGCATGCAGTCGATGTACGGTAAGACCGCGCCGGGCAATCCGGAAGCCCGCCGCCGCGAGATCGCCTGGACCTATGGCCAAAGCGCGCCGCCGGTTTCCAAAGGTGATCTCTACTACAACTTCATCGACCACAACTTGACCGGCGGCGAAGCTGCGACCATCGACACTGCACGAGTCGCCGTCTACTTACTGACGGGAGAGTATGACTGGGGCAACTCGCCGGATCAGACGAGAATACTCGCCGGGCAAATCAAAGGCGCAACATTCGCGGAGATGAAGGGACTCGGTCACTTTCCGATGGCGGAAAACTATCCGGTGTTTAGAGAATACCTTTTGCCCGTGTTGGACGAAATTGCAGCGAAAACCGGACGATAAGACGCGTCCACAAAATGCACTCGCGCGCGAGCACATAGAGCGCACGCGTTTATTCACCGCCGCGAGATTTCTTGTTCTGCCTTTCCCAGGCGTCACGCAGGATGGCACCCATGATGGTGAAACGGACCGGCACATCGAGATCTGCTTTGAGGCGGTTGATTGCCGGTTTGAGCGCAGCGCGCACTTGTTCGAGGGAGTCGCCAAGCTGCGCCAAGGGAGCGCCGGCAGGTGCCGCGATGGGTGTTTCCAGATTGCCATGGCTGAGCGCCTCCGCGCTCACGGCGAGTTCTTCCAGAGGTCGCGTGACTCTCGCAAACAGGCGGTTAGCGCCCAAGATCGCCCCGTAGGTTGCGGCAATGAAGAGAACCGCGATTACCACAAGAAACTTTCTTGCCTGCTCTTCGATGCGGGAGCGCCAGACGCCGACTTGAACCGAGCCTGATTCGCCGTTGTCAACGCCTGCCACCATGTTGTAGACAACCTGATTGCGAAACCGGCTGATGCGCTCGCCCCGGGCATCGACCGTTAACCCGTGGCGCACAGCGTCGGCCGGATCGCTAACCTCGGGACCGGCATATGCCACCGGCGCTTGGTTGCCGTCAAAGACCAGAATGTAAGCGAGGCTGTTGCGAGCCAGTTGGTCGCTGAGCATCTGGCGCAATTGCGTGGCATCGCCGTTGGTGAGCTGTGGTTTGGCGGCTTCCGCTACACTGGCGGCGATGGCGCGGCCGCGTTCGAAAGTGTGTCGGCGCACTAAAGGAGTCAGGCTGGTGTAAACGTATAGGAAACTTGCACTGCTCAGGAGCACGGCGATGGCGCCAAACCAGCGGGTTAGCCGGCCTTTCAGACCGTAAAACGGCTCCACTTGCTGGCGTGCGCCGCTGGAGAGACCCTGGATATTAATGGCGTGCAGCTGCTGCATCCTCTCCTCCGAAGATACTGAGACGGCGTGCGCTAACCTGAAAGCGCGTCCAAAAGCCACCGCACAACAGAAAAGTCCTGTGAGCGCCAATATAGCGTAGAACATCAATTGCGAATCATGCAAATAGAAACGCAAAGTTTCCGGACTGGCCGACCTGATCGCGGCGATGATACCGAAACCCGGCAGACTCGGCGGACTAAACAATGCCCTGAACTGATTGGCGTTGAAGGTTTGCGACGGAGCTACGTTGGTGTGGTAGTAGGCTATGCTGGCGCCTGCTGCTGAGCACAAAAACGCCGCGACTAAGAAGCTGGTGAAAAACTTCGTCCTCATGGCGGGTGACCGTCCTTGGTTGTATGTTCGAGTCGCCAGAAAGAACAACTGTGCTGGTTTGATCACAGATGGGCAGCGGCGTCAACCAGCATCCAACGCCCCACCCGCTCCCACTTCACTCTCGGCGCCAGCGATCTTGGCTGACGTCAGGCAAGCTTAGCCGCCGCGCTCCGGGCGGCAAGGACAGACTGTGTTCGGCGTTGAGCCGACGAATCGCCGCATATAGCAAGCGGCGGATCCGTTCTAGCGAAGCGCCTAGCTGAGCCACAGCATCGGCGCCAGAGACAGCGATCGGCACGCTAAGACGTCCCAGGCTGATGTCTTGAGCGCGCTCAGCGAGATCGGCCAGCGGGCGAGCGATCCAGCCAAAGACGACGCTGGCCGCCACCACACCGAACACCATTGCCGATAGAATGAGCAACGTCATCACAGCGAAAACCCTATCGACTTCCGGCACAATCGTGACTCGGCGCAACGCCACCGGCGCGGCGACTCCCTCGACTGCAATGGCTGGCGGTGCCGCCAGGCGACGCGCATTGTCCATGGCGTGCCGGCGTAGCACACCTGGCACCGTGTAATAGGCAAGCAAGATTGCCACGAGGCCAAAAAGCGCAACCACAGCGCCAAACCACTGAGTCAAACGCCACTTGAGTTTGCTCGAAAGCCGTATGCGACGACGCTCTAAAGGAACGGGGCTATAGTCGATGTCATGCCGGCGAAAACTGTCGTGCTCCGAGCGCGAAGACCATCTCCAATTGCTTGTTCGTGTTGCCATAACCGATTGTTCATCACACGCCGAGCTTGTCGTCAATGCATCTTGATCACAAGTGAGATGCTGACGCTTTGAGTAGGAAGGTAACTTCGCGAATCAAGCGAGGGCAGGCGGCGTCTATCCCGAGGGGTTTTCCGATTGCAACTTTTCCAGCGCCTGGCGTATGAGCTCGCGGCGCGCTTCCTTTTCTTTATCAGGCGTGAGCTTGGCGTCGCCGACGACGTGCACGATGCCGTTGCCCAACACAACGCGGTTGGCACCGACCATCTTGGCGACCGGCAATGCCGCGGTGATTTGTACGGTGGGAATGCCGGCTTTTTCAAGTTCGGTGGTAATCGCAGCGCCGCTGCGAGTGCTGGTTCCTCACGTGGAAGTGAGAATCACCGCGTCGATGCCGCACTGTTTCGCCTTGGCCGCCATCTCACGCCCCATGCGGCGCGTGTTCGATAAGGGATTGGACAATCCCGAGGTGGCAATAAATTCATCGTGCAGCGCGCCGATAACGCCTGCTTTTTCCATCTCACGCATGACGTCGAGGGGCACCAAACGATCGGGATCTTGGCGCACGAATTGGGGATCGTAGCCGCCGTGGGAAATTTCGTAGCTCTCGCCCTTCAAATCGTCGCAACTGGCGATATTGTAGGCGCCCCAACGGGTTGCCGCCGAGCCCTGGATTTTGTCGGGGTTGCCCTTGGGCACAAGCCCGCCGTCGGTAATCAACATGATTTTCGCTTTGCTGAGATCGCGCACCGGCGCCGGCAGTGGAATCTTGGCAAACGTCGTCGGCCGCATTTCAGTTTCGAATCCGTCGCCGCTCACTTTCGCAAGCAGCATGTCGACCAGCCTTTGGCCCGAGTTGCGCTCGACAAATTGATCGCGAATCAAACCGCGCGCGTGATAGCCTTCGTGTTTCGGCGTGCCGATGGGCGCGCGGTTGACGATCTTGCGCGCCAACCCGGTCATGCGCTGCAACACCTCGCGCATCTTGGCAGCGTTGTCGCCGGAGTCGATGATGTAGAGCGCTTCTCTATAGAGATCGGTGCCGGGATTTTCTTCGGCCATGCCGGTCATCACTGCAATATTGAGCTTTGCTTGCACGGCGGCGCAGAGCGCGCCGGCGGCGACACCGTAGCGTCCGGCATTGAAGCACGGACCGGCGACGAACAGATCGGCATTGGCGGCGCGGATTTTTTCCAGCGCGGCGGCGATCATCGCGTCTTGGTGCTCGACTGCGTAGTTGTCGCCGCAGATCAATGTCTGGACGATGCGCGCATCGCCGCCGAGCAGCGGCTCCAACAGTTTGCCTGGTCCAACGGCGCCATCGCGCGCATCGAGCGGCGCCCCCGCTTGCTCTTCACCGCCGAGACCGCCAAAGAATTGATTGAGATAGTGAACGACTCGCATAATTCCTCCGGGACAGGCGTTACGCAACAGCCAATAGGCAACCGTAAGAAATGCGAATGATGCGACCTTTGCCCCACCTCTGACCTGTTGCCTGTTGCCTCACGCCTGTTTCCTAATAGATTGCCGAACGCAATCTCGACGCTCCCTGCTGATTGGCAACACCGACGACGTTCAACGCTTCGATGCGCAGCGGCCCGGTTAACAATTCCGTCATTTCCGGACTGGCGGCGATGACGCGGTCGACGCGCGGCAAATCCCACGCGGTGTCGTTGCCGCCGATGCAAACGATGGCGTCGACTTCGGGAAAATTAAACAGCAGCGCCGACTCGACCCGGTGATCGCGCGCCAGATCGGTAACTTGCACGGCGGTCTTGATGCCCATGTTCTCCAGCAAGCGCGCCGTCTCCGACAAATCGGTATGCGGCACACCGCCGCCCGATTTGGTCAGCGCCGCCGCGTCGGCGCGCAGCGCCCATTTCACCAAATTGGCATTGAAGCGGCAGTTGCGCTCGCGATCGAAATTGTTCGCCGAGGCGATGGTCGCCACTGTGCCGACAAAGTTGATCTCGCGCGCTTGATGGCGGCGATAGAGCTCCAGGATGACTGGGTGGTTCTGATAAAAGTAAGTTTCCGCGCCGCCAATCGACGGATGGTAAGAGGGCACCAGCGCGCCATCGAGCCATTCGTTAGGGTGCAACAACACGGGCAGCATGCCGTCGGTATCCGCACCGTAAATGATCGATTCGTCCTGCTCGGGTTTGCGTTGGCGCGAAAAGATCTGGCCGACGTAGGCAACCCGCGGTAAACCGTCACGTCCTGTGTCGTCGCCAATGTCAAAATTTTCCGTTTGCGCCGGCGGATGATCGAAAGCCACCTGGGCCAAACGCACCGAGATTTTAAGTTGCGCGATGCGCCAAGCGCGCTGCTGCGCGTGCACCGGCAAACCCGGTTGGGTTTGCGGAATCATAATCAAATGATGCAGCGAAGCGTGATGGGTCATCACCGCCGGCGCGCCGGACATTTCCAAGACGTAGCCGGTGACACCGCGGGCATCCTCGCCGCGCCGCTCGCGCACGACCGTGACCGCCGCGCCTTTCAGCACGTGGGTCGTGCCATGACCAGCGCTTTGCGGCGGGCCGAGTAAACCGGGCCAATCCGGGCTGCCGCCTGGCGCTTTGGCGCGTGGCTCGACGATGTCGAAAATCGGCCCGGCGCGGCAGCTCTCGCCTGGGCGGACGATCTCAAACTTGATATCGACGAACCGATCGTCTTCGAGCACCAAGCGGCGCAGCGCATCGAAATCAACGGACAAGGCGCTGACGTTGAGCGTCGTCGCTTTTCCGGCCGCGATACTCGTGATCGGGTGAAAAGAATGGGTTAGTTGCATCGATAATCCGACTCTAGTGCGCGCCCATTTAGGTTGTCAAATCGGCGCTGCCCAACCGCCGTCATCTGCCGCGATAGAGTCCGTCTATAAATCCGCTCTCGCGCAAATCTTTGAACAAGCGCGAGTCAATGTGAAGAGTAATGTGCTGAGGATGCGGCAGGGGATGACCATATTTTCATTCCTCCAGGAGAGCTTCAAAGTGAGATGAACCAAAGCATCATAAGACAAAACGAAAAATGCGCATTTTTTGAAATTTTTTGTAAAGTTACTTAACAAAATGATTTGCGAGACCCCTTGCCAAAAATAGTTATATTTTAAATAGTTATGACACAATGGCTAATAAGATGACGATTGTTAATTTCATGTAATGTTACCTTGCCTTCCAGGCTCTGAGGGGCAGTCGCGGCTATCTCATCGAAGAACGGGCTGTGTCCTATGCGCCCTCTGCGAGCGCATATGTCACGCTACTCGGTAGACAAAAGCGTATGAGCAACCAAATCTTGGCTTTGGGTAATCCGGACCTCGGTACTGCTAACCTCGATTTACCGGGTGCGCAGCACGAAGTAGAGGAAATCAAAGTGCAATTTCCGACCGCCGAAGTTTACGTGCGGCAGCAGGCAACCAGGCAGCGACTTTTACAATCAGCCGCTAATAAAGACATTATCCACTTGGCAACACACGCGAAAGTTGACGAGCTTGACCCACTTTATTCAGTGATTCATTTAGCGTCGACGGAAAAAGGTTCAGGCGATTTGGCCGCACACGAAGTCTATCGCATGGCTTTGACGGAAAATTCTTTAACTTTGCTTAGTGCGTGTGACACCGGGCTTGGTCAAATCTCTAAGGGCGATGAACTTTGGGGTTTTACCCGGGCTTTTTTAAGCGCCGGTAGCTCTTCACTACTGGTATCCTTGTGGCGGGTGGATGATGCAGCAACCGCTCACTTGATGCGCAACTTTTACAAAAATCTAAAAACCATGACGAAAGTGGAAGCCCTACGAGAGGCGCAGCTAAGTTTAATCCGCGGCGAAGGCCGCAGCGACCTACTCGCCCGCCGCGGTGTCGGTGGAATTGGCAAATTGGGAGAAAGTCCCAGCTCTCTGGGCAGTCCTGCTTCAGAGGGCGACCGGGCTGTCGCCCCTACACAACCCCTCGCTACCTCGCATCCATATTTCTGGGCGCCATTCATACTAGTGGGGGATGGGCAATAACCTGGTCATCACACCTAAGTGGTAAAAACAATGTTGCGTTCCTCTGTAAACGCTCGAACATTCTTGCATTACTTCCCGATCAAAAGCGCATTCATCGGTCTGATTCTGCTGCTATCGGTATCTGGTTGTTCGCTCGAAAAAGTTGACATCACGTCCACCGCGCGCAGAATGCCGGCTGAGATTTCTGAGGCACGAGAGTATCGTGGTAGAGGACTTGAACTCTTACGGGAGGGAGCGATTAGTGAGGGAGTCGAGCAGCTGACTTTTGCTGTGCAAGCGTTGGAATGGGCAATTGCAAAGTTTCGAATGAGGGGAGGAGCGCGACTGGCTGAACGCGCGGAATATCATTTGGCACTGACTCTTACATCACTTGGTTCGGCGTACAGAATGGCTGGACATCCAACAGCGGCCATCATGGCTTACGAGAGGGCTGCAGCCTAATCTCGAGAAGGGGCTGGCATGTCGAGATTGAAGCAAATCTGCATAGTGAATTGCGCCGACTTTATGCGGACCGAAAAGAGATCGCTCGTGCTGTGAGACATCTGGAAAAAGCGCTCTCACTAGCTGAAAAGCAGGGGCGCGTATCTCTTTCTTCTGCGATCAGTAGTGTCATCGGGCGTTTGTATTTTCAACAGCAGAGGATCGGTGACGCCGCACAATATTATGAAAAATCAATTCAAGACATCGAATCATTTCGTGGCCTCATTGACAACGAAAACCGGAGGCAGGCTTACTTCGAAGAGGGGCTCGGCGCGTACATTGGAATGATTCAATTACGTCACGCCGAAGACAGGTTTACTGACGCTTTCAATTACAACGAGCGCTCTCGCTCGCGAGTATTCCTGGACCTTTTGGGAACCAGGGTTCGGTTATCGAAAGAGAAGGCCGACTTGGCTGATGAGGAGCGCAGGTTGCAGCGGCTAGTTGCCGAAATGAAGGCCCAAGTCGATGTTGAAGGAGGGACGACGCTGGTATCCATAGAGGCAAAGCGTAGCCTTTCCGCTGCCGAGCGCACCTACCGCTCGTTCTTAACGAGAGTTCGTGAAAGAGATAGAGAACAGGCTTCGTTAAGAACTGTTGAACCACTGACAGCAAGCCAAGTACAAAAACTTCTCGATCCGGGCCAGACATTGGTGGAATACTTTACAACCGAGTCCGAGGTCTTTGTCTGGGTGGTCGAACGGAAGTTTCTTAGCTCGCGTCGATTGGCTTTGCGAAAAAGCGATCTGCTCAAGCAGATAAAGTTACTTCGGGAACAGATATCAAACATCGGTGGGTTGGAAACCTGAAAGAAGCCTCAACTGTTCTATACAGACAACTCATCCAGCCGATCATTTCGGAGATCGGCGGCAAGGAACTCATCATCGTACCGCACGACGTGCTGCATTACTTACCGTTCCAGGCGTTGATTGATCCTAAAGGAAAATTTCTCACCGAGATATACCCCATCTCATATCTATCCAGCGCCAGCTTGCTGCAATTCACAAAAGAAAAGCGAAAGGCACATGGAGAAAAAGCCCTAGCTTTTGGCAATCCGGATTTAGACGATCCTGAAAAAGATTTAGCTTATGCAGAGCTCGAAGCACAGGAACACAGGAACTTAAGGCGCTCTATCCCGAATCCAACGTGTTCGTACGAAAAAATGCAACGGAGGAAAAGAGCAAGACTCTTTCGCCCAACCACGACATCATTCACTTCGCAACACACGCGCAACTGAACGAAAACGATCCGCTTTCATCCGCGGTGCTGTTGGCGAAGGACGGAAAAGAAGACGGCAGGTTAGAAGTGAGAGAGATCTTTGGCATGGATCTTAAAGCCAATCTGGTTGTTCGCAGCGGCTGTGAAACCGGCTTGGGAAAGCTGTCTACTGGCGACGAGCTTGTCGGGCTCACCAGAGCATTCATTTACGCCGGTACACCGTCCGTAGTGGCGAGTCTTTGGAAAGTGGACGACGCATCGACCGCACAGTTGATAGGGAACTTCTATAAGAACCTCAAATCGATGACGAAAGTCGAGGCGCTGCGGCAAGCGCAGCTCCAACTAATTCGCGGCGAAGGCCGCAGCGAGCTACTCGCCCGCCGCGGCGTGGGCGGTGTCGGCAAACTCGGCGAGACTCCCAGCGTCACGCTGTCTAAGCCCGACGCTGTTTCCACATCTCATCCGTACTTCTGGGCTCCTTTTATTTTGGTGGGGGACGGAAAGTGAAAAAAGGATATGGGTTATCTTTGGAAATTTACGCGGCTGATGTATGTTGGATTTTTACGGTGAAGAAGGTAGAAAAACCGCGACATTGAGAGTTATTGAATATGAACGACAACTAGACATCGACGCGCGAATGCGTGCTCGATACCGCGTTGCGCGGGGGCGGGTGACCAGGTTTATCGTGCAGCTCGAGGTTCTTGTGGAGAGTAAATGGCGCCCTGTGGTTCGCTACGACACCTCGCATCGATTTGCCCACAGAGATCTGTATCGCAAACATGGCAGGCCCGTTAAAAGCGATCTCAAAATGAGTTTTGAGGAAGCTCTTACCTACGCACTTGATGATCTGCGCGAGAACTGGGAAATTCATAAGAGTGAATTTCTAGGAGAGTGAGTATGCCGAAGAATTTTACAAAACTGAATGCTGAATTGGGATCAGAGTTTGACCGGTATGTTGCTGAGAACCCTGCCTGGGCACAAAAATATATCCCGCCGAAAGCTAAGGTTGCTATACAAATCGAAGGGAATGCGCCATTTAATAACTGGAGCCGCCAGCTTGCTGAGCGTACCCGAGGCACGAATCAACCGGTGGTTTTTGTCTGTATCAAAAAGCTCGCTCCCGTACGATCGCGGATCATCAAAGCAACCGTTCTCAGGGCAGCTTGAACTTTTTCGCCGAAGACTGTTACGGGTTGACTCCATAATCGCGGCATATGGATCGACTTCTTCGCCACGGCGCTGCCGCTCGGTCTCTCACTGGTTGGCCTGCTACTGAAACAAATAGCTTCGCTCAGGGAAAGATTAGTCGTTGGCCGCGGCCGCCTGTTCGGCTTTTTTCTCAGCGGCGAACTTTTCCACTTCTTCCATCAGCGCATCGACGATCTGCGCTTCGGGCACTTTGCGGATCACTTCGCCCTTCTTGAAGATCAAGCCGATGCCTTTGCCGCCGGCGACACCTAGATCGGCAGCGCGCGCTTCGCCCGGGCCGTTGACCTCACAGCCCATGACGGCGACGTGCAGATTTAAATTGTTGTAGGGCAGCATGCGCTCTTCGACCTTTTTGGCCAAGCCGACCAGATCGACGTCGGCTCGGCCGCAGGACGGACAGGCGACAAACGTCAGACCTTCTTTCTTGAGCCCCAACGCTTTGAGAATTTCGTTGCCCACCCGGATCTCTTCCACCGGATCGGCGGCCAGCGAGACGCGGATAGTGTCGCCGATGCCTTCGGCCAGCAGGGTGCCAAGACCCACCGCCGATTTGATGGTGCCCACGGTCGGCGTGCCGGCCTCGGTCACACCGAGGTGAAACGCATAGTCCACTTGATCGGCCAGCATGCGATAGGCTTCTATCATCATCAACGGGTCGGAGGCTTTGAGCGAAATCTTAATTTCGTTGTAGCCGACGTCTTCGAGAATGCGAATATGGCGCAGGCCGCTTTCGACCATACCCTGGGCGGTTGGGCCGTTGTATTTTTGCAGCAAGTCTTTTTCCAAGGAGCCGGCGTTGACGCCGATGCGGATCGGAATCTTGCGCTCGGAGGCGGCCCGGGTCACTTCTTCGACGTATTTGCGCGCGCCGATGTTGCCCGGGTTCAAGCGCAAGCCGTCAACGCCCTGCTCGATGGCGATCAGTGCCAGCTTGTAATTAAAGTGGATGTCCGCCACCAGCGGGATGCGAATGCGTTTTTTGATCTCGCCCAATTGCTCCGCCGCTTCACGCACCGGCACGGCGCAGCGGACGATCTCGCAGCCGGCCGCTTCCAAGGACCAAATCTGCTGCACGGTAGCCTTGACGTCGCGCGTATCGGTCTTGGTCATCGACTGCACCGTGATCGGCGCGTCGCCGCCAACCTTGACCTTGCCAAGCTGGATCTGCCGAGTCCTACGTCTTTGAATCATGATTAATGGTAATGATAGAGGAGGGGTTGCGTGGGGTCAACGGGCGCGCGCTTCGCACTGCGGTTTCGAGTTCCGTGTTTCGGGTTGATCGAAATTACTGCCTAGTGATTGGCTGAGTCTCTCGCGCCGGTTCCGTAAACGTGAAACTCGAAACCCGGAACCCGAAACAACCAGCGCTGAGCACGGTCATTTCGCCGCTTTGTGACCCTGCTTGTCTGCGATAGTCGGCGCCGGCGCGGGTTCGTCTTTCGTTCGGCGGTCGCCCTCGGGAATGATCAACAAGCGGCGATAGGAACCCTGCCCCAAGCTCTTGGTCGTCAACCAGGGATCGTCCTGCAGCGCCGCGTGAATCACGCGCCGGTCGGCGGCGCTGAGCGCATCGACGCTGACGGTTTTGCGCTGCCGTTTGGCTTTTTCGCCGAGCCGCAGCGCCATATCTTCCAAAGTCGCGCGGCGCCGCTGGCGATAATTCTCGATGTCGATGACCAGGTGCGGAATTTCGGGGCTCGGTTTCTCGCTGGCGATGCGGCTCACGAGATATTGCAGCGCTTCCAGGGTTTGCCCTTTGCGGCCGATCAACAGGCCGCTGCTCTCTGTGCGGATTTCCAAAATGGTCTCGCCCTGTTTTTCGTTGCGCAAAGTTTCCACCGACGCCTGCAAGCCCATGAGGCTCAAAATATCGACCAGCACGGTTTTGGCTCTTGCCGTGATTGCATCGAGGTCCACTACCGGCGCCAAGTCCACCGGTGTGGCTGCCGTTTCCGATCGCAAAGGCGGCGGTGCTTTGACCTCGGCGGCTGGGCTTTCCACTGCGGCTGGCTTGCGCAACGCCGCGCGCACCCGCGCCTTTTGTGCGCCAAAACCAAGAATGCCTTTTTTTCCTTCGGATAAAACCTCGACGGTGATCTTGTCGCGCGCTACGCCCAACTGTTTCAGCGCGTTCTCGATGGCTTGATCGATTGTGTCGCCCTCGGTTTCCACAAAATCCATGACGGTTAGCCTCTCCTGCCTAGCGATCGCTGCGGTTGATCCAATACTGTTGGGCAATCGAGAGTAAATTATTGATCAGCCAGTAAACGGTCAAGCCCGCGGGAAACGATACAAACATGAAAGTAAACATGACCGGCATCAATAGCATCAGCTTGCGCTGGTTGGGATCGCCGATGCTCGGTGTCATCCACTGTTGGAGAAACATACTCGCGCCCATCAGCAGGGTCAAAACCGGGATGCCAAGTTGCCAACCGCCGAGCATGAAGGGCAACGATTCCCAATCGGGACGAGATAGATCCTTGACCCACATGAACGGCGCGTGGCGCAGCTCGATGGGCGTGCTGAGCGCATTGTAAAGCCCGATGAACACGGGGAATTGCAGCACCATGGGCAGACAGCCGCCCAGCGGATTGACGCCGTTGCGCTTGTAGAGCTCCATGATCTCTTTGTTGAGCTTCTCTTTGTCGTTGGCGAATTTTTCCTTGAGCTTTTCCATCTGCGGCCCGAGCTTTTGCATCTGCTTCATGGATGTGAAGCTCTTGTGCGTCAGCGGCCACATCAGCAGTTTAATGACCACTGTGAGCAGAATAATGTCGATGCCATAGCTGCCGGTAAACCGGTGAAAAAAGTGCAGGGCGTAGAGAAACGGGATCGACACGAAGCCGAAATAGCCGAAGTCGATGGAGCGCTCCAGCTGATTGCCCACGGCCTTTAGCACGTCGAGTTCTTTAGGGCCGACATAAAGCGTGTAGCGATCGCTGCTCTTGTTGCTCGACACGCCGACGGTGAGCGCCGCATCGGCGGGATGGATTGAAACTTTGTGTCCCGCGCCATTCTGCGGCACCAGGGCAAAGAAAAAATAGGTATGACCGAAGCCCGCCCACGAGACGTCGCCGCTAAATTCTTGGCCATTGACCGCCTCGGCGGCGGTCTGTCGCTTGATCTTATTGTCGACCAGCGCAATCACGCCTTCGAAGGGCGCGTCGGGATTGGGCACGGGGTGATCCTTCTTATCGGTCAGCACGATCTCAGGCGCCGGCGCGTTTCCTTCTGCCACGTTGACCGCCACGTCCATTTGGATCGGGTAGGTCGCGCCGGAGAAGGTAAAAGACTTCGTGATCGCTGCGCCTTTGGGAGTCTCTGCTTGAAACGTCAATGTGCCCTTAGCCGCGCCCGTGAGTTTCAGATCGCCGCCTTGGACATTGTAAACCAGATTGGTGTCCTCGAAGGGCACGCCGGTCTGCCAGCGCACGCCAAGCGGCAGCGGCACGCCGGGAGCTACCGTGACCATCTCAAATGGCCCGCTTTTTTCATTCGCCTCGCGGCGATATTTTTTGAACTTGAAGCTCTTGAGCCGCGCCCCGACATTGGTGAAGACCGCCACATACTCGTCGGTCTCGACCGTTATCTCTTTGGCCGCAACGTTGGTCGCTGGCGCGGCTGACGTGGCCGCGCTGGCCGCCGGCGCCACCGGAGCGCCGGGCGTTGCGGAGGTTGGCGCCTGTGGCGCCGCTTCCTGTTTCTGTTCGGGTGCGGTAACCGGTGCGGTTTGTGGCCCGTAGTAGCGGGTAATCCACTCTTGATAGGCCACTAGCACGAGGATGCACAGGGCGATTCCGATGATTCCACGTTTATCCATTTATCAGTCTTTTCTAAATTCTCGCCTCTTGAACGCCGATTCTTGTTGTCGGTCGATGCCTCTATGTTCTGCTTACCGGGTCATAGCCGCCGGCGCTCCAAGGATGGCATCGGCCAAGCCGCCGTGCGCCGAGCCAAGCGCCGCGCGCCAAACCGTGTCTTTCAATCGCTTCTGCGGCATAGACCGAGCAGCTTGGATAGAAGCGGCAGGCTCGCGGTAGAAACGGCGACAGGACGCGATGGTAAAACTTGAGAATGAGGATGGCGGCTGCGCAGGCGCTGCGAATCACGATTTACGATCACTCCAACAATGGGCCAAGCCCCTTTTTAGCTCAGCTCCGACCTCGACGAAGGCCAAACCCTTGGCGCTCGATCGTGCGATCACCAGAATGTCTGTCCCCGCAAGAATCTCATGCTGGTGGCGCCGAAAATTTTCCCGGACCAGCCTTTTGATCCGGTTTCTTGCAACAGCATTACCAACTTTGCTGCTCACCGTAACGCCCAACCGCCTCTGATCCCCTGCAATTTTCTTGCTGATCACGACGAAATGGGCACTGTGAACTTTTTTGCCGATGCGTGACAGGCTCAAAAATTCACGGCGTTTTCTCAGGCGGGCGGTCTTGGGAAACTGTTCGTGGGCTGGCGGCGCCATGGCCGAGTCTTAGGTGCGTGCGCGCTTCGGTGGTACGCTCACCGTCAGTTTTTTTCGGCCTTTGGCACGGCGTCGTTTCAATACTTTGCGGCCACCCGGGGTTTCCATGCGCGCGAGAAAGCCGTGGGTTCTTTTCCTTCTAATGTTGCTGGGCTGATAAGTCCGTTTCATAAAAACTCCCTGATCTGTTTCAACAGCGAAAGACCATTTGAATCATACCGACTTGGTGAAGTCAATTTAAGCTATTTCCGGCTTTAACGAGCGCTGCATCAAGTCGCGCACCGCCGCCGCCGGCGTCTTCCCTTGATAGAGCACCGCGTGCATCTGCTCGACAATCGGCATATCGACGCCTAACCGGCGCGCCAGCTGGTGCACCAGTTGGGTATTGCGCACCCCTTCGGCAACCATGCGCGTGCCGCCGATGATGTCTTGCAGACTGTTCCCTTGAGCGATTTGCAAACCGAAGCGGCGATTACGGCTTAGATCGCCGGCACAAGTAAGAATCAAGTCGCCTAGCCCCGGCAATCCCGCCAAAGTCATCGGCTCAGCGCCCATGCGCACCGCCAGTCTTGTCATTTCTGCCAAACCACGGGTGATCAAAGCGGCGCGCGCGTTCTGTCCGAGCCCCAAGCCGTCGCTGACGCCAGCGGCTATGGCGATGACGTTTTTGATCACGCCGCCCATCTGCACTCCAACGATATCAGCGGAGGTGTACACCCGCAGGCTCTCGGTATTGAGCATTTCCTGTGCGCGCGCCGCTACCGCTTCCGCACTGGCAGCCACTGTCACCGCGGCGGGAAGTTTCTTGGCGACCTCCAACGCGAATGTTGGGCCAGACAAAAATGCCAGGCTACTTTTCCGCTCTGGACCAAAAATCTCGCCCAGCATCTCGCCCATGGTCTTGAGCGTTTGCTCCTCCAGCCCTTTGGTGCCGCAAAGCACGATGGCTTGCTGGCCGATGCTTGCGGCCGCTTCTGACATGACGCTGCGCGCCGCGTGGGATGGCACGGCGCAAATCACCAACTCTTTGTCGGCGACCACCTGCGCCAGCGAGCGAGAAATTTCAATGTTGGATGCTAACGGAATCCCCGGAAGGTAGGTCAAGCTCTCGCGCTGCTCGGTGAGCTCACGGAAGTTCTCCGTGCCGTGGCACCAAAGCGCTACGGAGTCACGCTTGTCGGCAAGCACGGTCGCCAGCGCGATGCCCCACCCGCCGGCGCCCACCACTGCGATTCCCTTTGCCATGATGTCTAGTTGCCTGCAACAAGTAGTGTAAGTCCGCCTTACGAGAACAGGCTAATTTTGTTCGGAGCCGTTTTCAGTCTCCGGCTCAGCTTCGCTTTCGTCCTCTTTTTCGGCGACGCGCGCCAACGACACCACCCGCTCGCCTTCTTCGAGCTCTATCAAACGCACTCCTTGGGTGTTGCGGCCGATCACCCGGATGTCTCTAATACGCAGACGAATAATCTTTCCCGTGTTGGTGACCAGCATGAGTTGATCTTCTTCGGTCACCTGCAATGCACCGATCACCCGCCCGGTTTTGTCCGTGGTCTTCATGGTGATGATGCCCTTGCCGCCGCGCGACTGCAGACGATACTCGTCCATCTGCGTGCGTTTGCCGAAGCCGCCGTCCGCCACGGTCAACACGTCGCAACCAGGCGCCAAAATTTCCATGCTCACGACCTGATCGCCCTCGTCCATGCGCATGCCAACCACGCCAAAGGTGCCGCGGCCGGTGGGACGGACCTGTTCTTCTTTGAAACGGATCGATTGTCCTTCGGCAGTCGAGAGAATCAGTTCTTGTTGGCCATCGGTCAGGCCGACGCCGATCACTTCGTCGCCCTCTTCGAGGCCGATGGCGCGAATACCACTGCCGCGCGGGTTGGCGTACGCCATCAGCTCGGTTTTTTTGATCAGGCCCTTTTTCGTCGCGAAAACGATAAACCGGCCTTCTTGAAACTCGCGCACCGGCAGGAACGCCGAAATCCGCTCGCCCGCTTCCAGATGCAGTAAATTAACAATCGGCTTGCCGCGCGCCGCCCGGCTCGCCTGCGGCAGCTCGTGCACTTTGATCCAATAAACCTTGCCAATGGTGGTGAAGAAGAGAATCGACGAGTGAGTCGAGGCGATGAACAGCGACTCGACAAAATCTTCTTCCTTGGTCGTCGCGCCGATCTTGCCTTTGCCGCCGCGCCGCTGCGCCCGATAGAGCGTCACGGCGTTGCGCTTGATGTAGCCCTCATGAGAGATCGTCACCGCCATATCTTCTTCGACGATCATGTCCTCGATCGAGATATCGTCGGAGTGATCGACAATCTGGGTGCGGCGCTCGTCGCCGTATTTTTCTTTGATCTCTTTGAGCTCATCGACGATGATTTTGTAGATCTCTTTTTCGTCGGCCAAAATCGACTGCAACTCACCGATCAGCTCTTGAGTTTCGCGCAGATCCTCCATGATCTTGTCGCGCTCCAAGCCGGTCAAACGCTGCAAACGCAGATCGAGAATCGCCTGCGCCTGAATTTCGCTCAGGCCGAATTGGCTCATTAAACCGTCTTTGGCTGCTTTACCGTCCGCCGAGTTGCGGATCAGCGTGATCACGGCGTCGAGATTATCGAGCGCAATCCGGTAGCCTTCCAAGATGTGCAAGCGCTCTTCGGCTTTGCGCAAGTCGTAGGCGGTGCGCCGGGTGACGACTTCTTTGCGATGATCGAGGAAGCATTTCAGCGCCTCTTTGAGATTGAGCAGCTTGGGCCTGCCGTCGACGATCGCCAGAATATTAATGCCGAAAGAATCTTGCAGTTGGGTATGCTTATGCAGTTGGTTGATGACAATTTCCGCCACCGCGTCGCGCTTGAGCTCGATAACGATGCGCATACCCTCGCGGTCCGACTCGTCGCGCAAGTCGCCGATGCCTTCGATCTTTTTGTCGTTGACCAGCTCAGCGATCTCTTCGATCAGCCGCTTTTTGTTTACCTGATAGGGGATTTCGCTGATGATAATCTGCTCTTTGCCGGTGCGCTTGACCGTCTCGGTAAAGGCTTTGCCGCGCATCTGCACGATGCCCTTGCCCTCATGATAGGCTTGGACAATCGGATCGCGGCCGTGGATGAAGCCTCCGGTGGGAAAGTCCGGGCCGGGGATATGCTGCATCAGCTCGCGAATCGTGATCTCCGGGTTGTCGATCATCGCGATCAAGCCATCGATCACTTCGCCCAGGTTGTGCGGCGGGATGTTGGTTGCCATGCCAACCGCGATGCCGGCGGACCCGTTCACCAGCAAATTCGGGATACGCGACGGCAAGACCGCCGGTTCTTTGAGCGAATCGTCGTAGTTGCCGACAAAATCGACGGTCTCTTTCTCGATATCGGCAAGCATCTCCTCGGCCAACTGGGTCATGCGGATTTCGGTGTAGCGCATGGCCGCCGGATTGTCGCCGTCGATGGAACCGAAGTTGCCCTGGCCGTCCACCAGCGGGTAGCGCATGTTAAAATCCTGCGCCATGCGCACGATGGTGTCGTAAATCGCGGTGTCACCATGGGGATGATACTTACCCATGATGTCGCCGACCAAGCGGGCCGATTTCTTGTAAGGTTTGTCGGAAGTGTTGCCGGCGTCGTACATGGCGTAGAGCACGCGCCGATGCACCGGCTTTAAACCGTCACGCACATCGGGGAGAGCGCGGCTGATGATAACGCTCATGGCATAGGCCATGAATGACTCGCGCATCTCCTCTTCGATGTAAACCGGAACTTTTTGTGGCGGCCGGGTAGTGACTTCCATAACGCTCGCTTATTTTAGCTGATGGTTCTTTCTACCTGTGAAGGTCTGCCGCCCTGTCATTCTGAGCCAAAAGGGAAGAATCTGCCGCTGCGACTGCGGGAAAAAGTAGATGCCTCGCTATGCTCAGCATGACCCCAATGGGGATTTTAGTTCTGCGTAGGCTGCGCCGTGCGCACCATCTGAACGCCGTGCGCACGGCGCACCCTGCCAATTTTCCTGAATCCGTTAGATATCCAGATTCTTCACCGTCAAGGCGTGCTCTTCGATGAACTTGCGGCGCGGTTCGACCTCGTCGCCCATCAGTGTCGAGAAGATTTCGTCGGCTTCGACCGCGTCTTCGATGCGCACCTGCAAGAGCACGCGCGATTCGGGATTCATCGTCGTCTCCCAGAGCTGTTCGGGATTCATCTCGCCCAAACCCTTGTAGCGCTGGATGTATTGGCCCTTTTTGCCGCCGTCCATGACGTAGGAGTAGATTTCGCTCAGCGACTTCGCTTGGGTTTTGTCATCGCCATTTTCAATCGCATAGGGCGGCATGCCGATGGCGGAAAGCTCGGCGAAGATTTTCTTAATCTCGCGAAACTCCGGGCTGATGAGAAATTCACGATCGATCACCGTGTGATAGCCGGTGCCGTTGGCGCGCGCACCGACGACGAGTCTATGGCAGTTGTGCTCGGCGTCGTCTTCGAGTTGGCAGGTAAGTGGCGCCAGCTCCGGCGCCACCAACGCCACATAGGAAGCCAACCGCGTTTGCAAACTTTGCAGAGCGTTTTTATCTTTTAACGTCGCTTCGCCGAAACCCTCTTCGAGCAACAGGGCCTCGACCACCACGCGATTTTTTCGTTTGCGGCTGAGTGTGCCCATCAGCTTTTCCCAGCGCGCGATCTTCTTGATATAGCCCTGCAGCGGCTGACCGGTGAGACCGCTGCCATTGCCGTTGCCATTTTGCGCGGCATGCAGCCGCACGCTATCGGTGCCGAGCTCGATCAGATGATCTTCCAGCATCGCCTCATCTTTGAGATAGCGCTCCTGTTTGCCTTTTTTGATTTTGTAGAGTGGTGGCTGGGCAATAAACAGGTGGCCATTTTCCACCAACTTGGGCATCTGCCGATAGAAAAATGTCAGGAGCAGCGTGCGGATATGCGAGCCGTCGACGTCCGCGTCGGTCATGATGATGATCGAATGATAGCGCAGCTTGCTTTCGTCATAGTCGTCCTTGACGCCGGTGCCAAGCGCCGTGATCATCAGGCGGATTTCCTGCGATGACAGCATTTTGTCGAAGCGCGCTTTTTCAACGTTTAAGATCTTGCCTTTCAACGGCAGAATCGCTTGATTGCGCCGGTCGCGGCCCTGCTTTGCCGAGCCGCCGGCGGAATCACCCTCGACCAGATAGAGTTCGCTTAGAGCTGGGTCGCGCTCTTGGCAGTCGGCAAGCTTGCCGGGCAGCGAACCGGAATCGAGGGCGCCTTTGCGCCGCGCCAATTCTTTGGCCTTGCGCGTCGCCTCGCGCACGCGCGCGGCTTCGACGCCCTTCGCCACGATTTTCTTGCCATCCGCCGGATGCTCGTTGAGAAAGTTGCTCAATTTTTCATTGACCAGCGCTTCGACGATACCTTTGACTTCGCTATTGCCGAGCTTGGTCTTGGTTTGCCCCTCGAACTGCGGTTCCGGGACTTTGACGCTGATGACCGCGGTCAACCCCTCGCGGACGTCGTCGCCTTGCAGGTTTTCGTCGTCTTTTTTCAGCATGCTGCTGCTCACCGCGTAATTGTTAATCGAGCGGGTGAGCGCCGAGCGAAAGCCGATCAGGTGGGTGCCGCCTTCGATGGTGTTGATGTTGTTGGCGAAGGAATAAACGCTTTCAGCGTAGCTTTCGTTCCACTGCATGGCGATCTCGACACCAACGCCATCTTTCTCGCCCTCGAAATGAACAACTTTAGGATGGATCGCGGTCTTGGCGCGGTTTAAATGCTCGACAAACGAGAGCAGACCGCCTTCGTAGAAGAACTCGTGCTTTTTTTGCGCCCGTTCGTCTTCGATGTTAATTTTCACGCCGCGATTGAGAAACGCCAGCTCGCGCATGCGCTGCGACAACATGTCGTAGTTGAATTCGGTGGTTTCGAAGATCTGATTGTCCGGCTTGAAAGTGACCTTGGTGCCGCGCTCTTTGGTAACGCCGACTTCTTTGAGCGGTGCCTGGGGGTCGCCGCGCCGGTAAGCTTGTTGGTAAACTTTGCCGTCGCGCTTGATCTCGACTTCTAAAGTTTCCGACAACGCATTGACGACCGAAATACCAACGCCGTGCAAACCGCCGGAGACTTTGTAAGAAGATTTGTCAAACTTGCCGCCAGCATGCAGTTTGGTGAGCACAACTTCCGCTGCTGAAACATTTTCCGTTGGATGGATATCCACCGGGATGCCGCGCCCGTTGTCAACAACGGTGACGCTGCTGTCGATGTGAATGGTGACTTCGATTTGACTGCAATGGCCGGCTAGCGCTTCATCGATGGAGTTATCAACAACTTCGTAGACCAAATGATGCAGACCACGCTCGCTAGTGTCGCCGATGTACATGCCTGGGCGTTTTCTGACCGCCTCGAGCCCTTCGAGAACTTTGATATTGTCGGCGTTATAATCGGCCGCTGACTGGGGTTTTGCTTCAGCCATTTCTACCTATTCACAATCCGAAAAATTTGCTGAAAAGTTCTAGGGTTAGACGAGTTTCTGCGCACTAGAAAATATACCGGAAACGGGGTGCGAAGTAAAGTCCCGCCAGAGGCTCGGAATAGCGAATTTTAAAAGAAAAACTTGCTTCACCAGGCCCTCGGCTAGCACCCTTCCCAAGGGCCCAGGCGAAAGCGCCCCGATTGACACCGCTTACGGCGTGGGCGAAAAGGGTTAGGCCATGAAAAACGCCAGGATTGCGACAAAATTCTTGACCATCGCCGGGCGTTTTGGCGCCGCACCGGGAGCTCCGGAACAAATCGGCAGGGCCGCCATCTATTTTCCCTTCGTTGGATTCGCCATCGGTTTGGGGCTGATAGTTCTCAATCGGCTGCTTGGCCGTGCGCTGGAATCGGAGATCGAGGCCGCGGTTTTGGTTTTCGCTCTCATCATCGTGACCGCGGCGATTCACCTGGAGGGCTTGCAAAAAACCACCGACCTACTGGTCGCCCGGCGACATAAGATCGACCATCTCTCCGCCGGCACAGTTTACGGCATGATCGCGGTGGTCTTGGTGATTATTTTCAAAATCCGCGCAATCGAGGTCATGGGCGAAACTCGTTCCATCCACCTGCTGCTCGCCCCGGCGCTCGCGCGTTGGGCTTTGGTTGTTTTTCTCTATGGTCCTAACTTGGAGAGCGAAGACTTGGCATGGCGCGTTGCCAAACAAGTCACCGCTTGGCATCTGTTTGTCGCAACCGCAGTGACTTTAGCGATCACGATTTACCTGACTGGCCGCGCCGGTTTATGGGTCGGGCTAACTATTTCTATCGTGGCGCTGCTGTTTCGCGCTTATTGTCAGCGCCAGGTGTCCGAGATCAGCCATCATCGATTTGGCGCTCTCATCGAGGTCAGCGAAACCCTCAGTCTCGTACTTTTCGCGTCGCTATAATTTTCTCTTTACTTTCAAAGACATGGACCTCTTCAAACCTCTTGCGCCAGTAGTTCCGGTCTTCATGCTAGTCGCCGCCGGTTTTATCTTTGCGCGCTTTAAGAAAATCAATCTGGCTCCGGTTACTGAAATCATCGTGTATCTCGGGACGCCTTCGTTAGTGTTCAGTTCTCTGGCAAGCCGACCGATTTTTCTCGCCGACATTGCCGCGTTGTTTTTCGGTGTGCTGATTATTTTTGCTGGCGTCGGTCTTTTGATCAAAGGCTACTTTCTGAGCTTTCGGTTCTCTTCGCGTGGTTTCGCCCTGCCTTCGTTGTTCATGAACGCAGGCAACATGGGCATTCCACTTGCCCTCTTTGCTTTTGGCCAAGCGGGCATGCAGCGCGCGACGTTGATGTTCGTGATCATCACTTTTCTGCAATACACCCTGGGCATTTATATTCTGAACGGCCGCGGCAATTGGCAAGAAACTTTTCGCTTGCCGCTCATCTATGCGACCATCGCCGGACTTACTGTCAATCTTACCCATCTCAAAATTCCCGAATTGCTTCTACAGCCGTTCTCGCTCCTTGGACAGGCGAGCATCCCCATCATGTTGATCAGCCTGGGCTATCGCCTCTACGACGTCGAATCGATCAAATGGGGCCACGCCCTTGGCGGCGCGCTGGTGCGCATTTTTGGCGGCTCAGCCGCGGCGTTTGCTGCGGTGACTCTAATCGGCGCGCAAGGCGTCAACCGCCAAGTGCTCTTGCTTTACGGTTGTCTGCCGGCAGCGGTGATCAATTTCATTCTCACCGAGAAATACCGCCAAGACCCCGATCTCGCCGCGTCTATCGTCGTGCTCAGCACTTTTATTTCAGTGTTCACGATTCCAATCATGTTTTGGTTGATTCTCTAGGTAAAGGCGACCAACAGTCGCCGCTACCGTCATTTTCAAAAACTCCTTGACAGTTAAACGATCCGGGTATAATTCTCCCCATCAGTTTACGGTTCCAGGTGACAAGGGAAGCCGGTGCAAATCCGGCGCGGTCCCGCCACTGTGATTGGGTAAGAGTTCCGCGAACAAAGTCACTGTCCTGAGCATCGTCGCAGGATGGGAAGGCTGCGGAAAGCGAATTTCTTGAATGAGAACTTCGCGCCCATAAGTCAGGAGACCTACCTGGAGCGATCTCGACCGGCCTCTCCGGAGAAGAGAGAAAGGTGTTGCACTTTCCCTTTTTAGTTTTGTTGAGGCCAGCGACTTCGTCATCATGAGAATGGCCTCTTTCTTAATTGCTTCGCTTGCGTTGCACGCAGCTCTGCTGCCTATTGGCAATCTGCGCCCGCCAGCGCTGGTGACGTCCGCAGTGCCCATAACAGTGATTAGCGCCGGCGATGCTGACACGGCGATGGAAGCATCGCCGGCTAGCACAGCCGCGAGGTCGCCAAGTAGAGCGCCAGAGATGGTACGAAATAGCGTCGCAGGGGCGGCCGGCGAACCGCAACCAACGTCCGTGACACACGAGACCATCGGCGTAACTGCGCCCCTGGTCAGCGCAGAGAGTGGCATCGTTATAGACGCCGCGGAATCAGTCAAACCAGTCGTTGCTCCGCACACAGGCACCACTCTCAACAGTGAAGGCGGTTTCACACATGGCTTCGCTGACGGTATTGGCACAGCGGCGAGCCGTCGGACCGGGCAAGGCCACGCTAGCAACAGTGATGGCGCGGGCGGGCGAGCAGAAACTGCAACCTACGTGGGAGCCTCTTACCGGACAACTACCAAACCCGACTATCCCGAGCGCGCCCGTCGCGAAGGCAAAGAAGGACGCGTGTTGCTGCAAGTGTTGGTCGATGCAGAAGGGCGCTCGAAAGTGGTCGAAGTCGACACAAGTTCCGGCAGCGAAGTTCTCGACCAGGCCGCGCGCGACGCGATTAGACGTTGGCGTTTCTCACCCGCGCGCCAAGGTGAGAGGGCGGTCGAAAGTTGGGTCAAAATCCCCATCGAATTTCGCCTGAACGAAGCACGAAACTGAATTGGGAGGAAAACCAAACCAGCTAAAACAACTGCGGACGGATGTAAGGGAAAGAGGTGATCGCGAAAGGATGAAGGCGGAAAACGGAAGAATGAATTCTTTCGTCTTTCATAATTCATACTTCGATAGGCCTCTGCTGCCCCGCAACTGTAGGAGCTACGAAACCCGCAATTGAGTCACTGCTCCAACTTGCTTAGATTTTGGCACGGCGGTGTTTGGGTTCCATCCAAAATCGCCAATCCAAAATCTAAAATTGTCTGGGCGGGAAGACGCGGCGAGTAGGTTTGATGCTCGAGCCAGGAGACCTATCCGATCTGCCTCAACACAACCCCTTCGTGGGCGAGGAGGTTTTCATGAAAGCTCGGGCTTTAGTTTTTCTATTTTTGCTTTTCCATCCAGCAGTCGCGTATCCGCAAGACACGCTGCCGCCGGTCGTCGTCACCTCGAGCCGCCTGCGGGATGTTGAAGAACCGGTTACACGCGTTCCTGGCAAAGTCATCTCGATCACTGCCGAGGAGATTCAGAAGCTTGGCGCGAAAACCGTCCAAGAAGTTCTCCAATACCAGACCGGCGTTGTCCTTTACGACTCGATCGGCAACGACTTCCAACAAACCATCGACTTTCGCGGCTTCAACGGGCAACCGGTCACGGTGACCAGCGTTTTTGTCGACGGTGTGCGGGTCAATGAATCGGATTTCAATCAGGTCAACTTCGATCTGATCCCAATCAACGACGTTGAGAAGATCGAAATCTTGCCTGGAACCGCGACCCTGTTTGGCCGCAACGCGCTCGGTGGTGTAATCAATATTACGACCAAGCGAGGTCGCACTGACAAAGTTCATTTCGGTTTTGACATCGGCGGCGGCAACTACGGCCGGCAGAAATATTCTTTTAGCGCCGGCGGTCCACTGCCGCTGCCCAATTTCGACTACTATCTCGGCGTTACTCGCGAGCTGGGCGCCGGTTTTCGCGAGGATAGCGGCGGTCGGTTGACAAGAATTTTCACCAAATTGGGCTACAAGCTTGGGGACGGCACGGACGCGACTCTAGCTTACACGCGCGTGCTTGACCATTTGAAACAAGCCGGCGCCGCGCCGGCGAGGCGGTTGCGCGTGGACTATGATGACAACTTCACGCCGGGCGATTTCTCGACGAGCAGCCTGCACCAAATCGCGTTGAATCTCCGGCAAAAACTGCCGGCCAATCTCTCACTGGCGCTCAACAGTTTTTTTCGCAAGAACGACACCGAGCTTTTTACCGTAGGCCAATTCGGCCGGTTTCGAGCCCTCGTCGATTATCTCCAAGCCGGCGGCACCGCGCAGCTAACCCACGACGGTAATCTTTTTGGCAAGCGCAACAAACTCGACTTGGGCATCGAATACAGCCGCAATTTATCATCCAATCTCACGGCGTTGGATTTCAACGCCAATAAGGCCACGCGAGAAAACATCCTCGGCGCTTATCTGCAAGACTCCTATCAATTGTTCGAAAGCCTCAATCTGGTCGCCGGCCTGCGCTATGACTGGGATCAGATCAACTTCGTCGATCACCTGTCGCCGGCCTTCAGTTTCAGAAAAATTTACAACCGGCTCAATCCAAAAGCCGGCCTAACTTACAACCCGCTCAAGAATCTCGGTTTCTATTTCAATTATGCCGAAGGTTTTCGCGCGCCGGTAGCCGAGGAGTTTGCCGCCTTCGGCCCGCCGCCGACCTTCACTCCGACGGTCGTTCAATTGAAGCCGGTGAAATCGCGCAATTTCGAGGTGGGCGTGCGCGGCAATGTAGATTCCTGGCTTGAAGGGAGTCTGGCGCTTTTCTACATTCCGGTGCGCGACGAGATATTGTTTCAAGTGACCGACGCGACCACGTTTACCGGCCAGAACGCCAACGTCGACCGCACCCTGCGCCGCGGTGTCGAGCTGTCGCTCAAAGCGCGCTATCAAAAACTCTTGGAATACTTCGTCAACTACACCGTCACCAAAGCTACGTTCGAAACCGACGTATTGTTATTCTCGGGGCAGGTTGAGAAAGGCGACGAACTGCCGCTGGTGCCGCGCCATCGCGTTAGCACCGGCGTGACCGTGAATCCGCTAGATAACTTGTCACTGTCCTTGTTCGGCAATTTCGTCGGCCGGCAGTTTTTGAACAACGATGAACCCAATAATGGCAAAAAGCTGGCGAGTTATTTCGTCCTCGGCAGCCGCGCCAGCTACCAATGGCAGAACTGGACTGGGTCGATCACCATCAACAACTTAACGAATCGCAAATACTCGACCTATGGTATTTTGGGTGCGGAGCCGTTCCGCGTGCCGGCGCCGGGAACCGCGCTGTTCACCAACATTTCGTTCCGCTACTGAGCCATGATCGCGCTAGTACGGGTTCTGCTGATTGTCGGAGCGCTGGCGGGAACCGCGGACAGCCGCACGATCACCGACGATCTCGGCTTTCGTGTTACGGTCCGCGACAAAATCCGCCGCGTCGTGTCGTTGGTGCCGACTAATTCCGAGATGGTCTGCCTGCTCGATTGCGACCGGCTGGTTGGCGGCACGCGTTACGACTTTTATCCCGCCGAATTGCCGAAGCGTATGGCGGCAAAACAAATCGCGGAGATCGGCGGCGGCTTCGACGCCAATCTGGAAAAGATCGTCCAGCTCCAACCCGATCTGATTCTCACCAACGGGCCGAGCCAACAACGTTTCGCCGTGCCGTTAAAGAATCTCGGCTACTCAGTTGTCAGCCTGTGGCCGCGTGATAAAGACGGGCTAGTCAAGGACTTTTTGCTGCTCGGCGATCTTCTCGGACAGCGGCACAAAGCGCAAAGTTTCATCGACGAAATGAGCCGACGTTTCACTGCCATCGTTGCGGCAAGAAAAGACAAGCCCATAAAGCGCGTGTACCTGCAAATGTGGACCGAGCCCTTGATCACCGTCGGCAAAGCGTCTTTCACGGACTGGCTGGTCGACGCCGCCGGCGGGGTCAACATATTCGGCGACATGCCGTTCGACTCGGGTCAGGTCGGTTTAGAGTCGCTCATCCAGCGCAATCCCGAAGTGCTGATCTTCTTGGCGGAACAGCGCCCGTTTGTGAAAACGCTTGCAGGCCGGCCGGGCTGGTCGGCGATCCGGGGTGTGCGCGATGAGCGCTTTTGTTTCATCGACGAGCCCGACATTCGCCGCAGCATCATGTTCGTCGACGGTTTGGCCAAGCTGCACAGTTGTTTGTTTCGCAGCGACGCCGGAGTGAAAGGTTCAAGCCATTGAAGCGCAGACCTTCACCGATGCTCATCGTATGGTTAGCGGTTCTGGCCGCCATCGCCATAGGCTTGAGCATCGGCCCAGTGTCGATTTCGATGGGAAACCTTTCAGCCACCGACAAAGAGATCTTGTTTAACCTGCGCCTGCCGCGAGTACTGTCGGCGTTTCTGGTCGGCGGCGGTTTGGCCTTGGCCGGCGCGATCTTTCAAGGACTGTTTCGCAACCCCCTCGCCGACAGCTATTTGCTCGGAGTTTCGTCCGGAGCATCCCTCGGCGCCGCCGCCGCGATCGTTTTCCGGCTGGCTTCACCCGTCGCAAATTTCGCGGCGATCAGCTTCTTCGCTTTTATCGGCTCGCTCGCGGCATTAGCGCTAGTCTTCTATTTCGGCCAAAGAAATGGTGCTTTTTCGATTTTCCGTTTGCTACTTTCCGGCTTGGGCGTCGGCCTGTTTCTCTCTTCACTGGTTGCGATCTTTATGCTCATGGCCGGCGAAGAACTCAAAGCGTTGATCTTTTTCTTCCTCGGCGGCTTCTCCAGCTCGAGCTGGGACACCACCTGGGTTTCGCTCGCGTGCATACCGCTGGCGGTCGTGATCGCCTGCTACTTCGCGCCCGAACTGAACGTGCTCCTGCTGGGCGAGGAAACCGCCCAAAGCAGTGGCGTGCGCACCGGACGTGTCCAGCTAATCTACGCCGTGCTTGCCGCGCTCCTGACTTCTATATCAGTATCAATCGCGGGTTTAATCGGTTTCGTCGGCTTAATCGTGCCGCACATGATCCGCTTACTCTTCGGCGTCGATCACCGAGTTTTATTCCCGCTGACGTTTTTCGCCGGCGGCATATTTCTTGTGCTGTGCGACTCCGCCGCCAGAACAGTCATCGCCCCAGCCGAGCTGCCCGTCGGCATCGTGACCTCGCTGGTCGGCGTGCCGATTTTCCTCTTTCTGGTCCGCAAAGAGACCGGCGACTACGGATTCTGACGAGTATGGAATCAACAAGCGCCATCGCCGTGCGCAATCTATCTTTCAGCTACCAGAACAAGCCGCTGCTGAAAGACCTCACCTTCTCAATCGCTCCTGGCGAGCTAGTCGGTTTGATCGGCCCCAATGGCTCGGGCAAAACAACTTTGCTGAAAATCCTTTTGAACTTGTTAACCCCAAGCGACGGCACAGTAAAAATTCACCATCGCTCTCTTTCATCTTACGCTCCGAAAGAAAGGGCAAAAACTATCGCCTACGTAGCGCAGCAGCCAGTCTTGAGCTTTCCCTTGACAGTAGAAGAACTCGTGTCCTTGGGCAGATATCCGCACGCAAATCGCCAGACGTTGTCGAGATCAGACCACCAAGCAATCGCCAACGCGCTGCAGCAAGTCAGTGCAGAGCACCTCAGAAGAAAAAGCTTCAACATCTTGAGCGGCGGTGAAAAACAAAAGGTCCTGATCGCGCGAGCGTTAGCACAGTCGGCATCGATTCTGCTGCTCGACGAGCCGACGCTGCATCTGGATCTAAATTACCAATTGCAAATTCTGGCAGGTCTGAAAAAACTGTGCACCGAGAATCGAATAACTGTCCTGACGGTGCTGCACGACGTAAACCTAGCGTCACAGTTCGCCGACAAAGCTCTGCTGCTCAAAGATGGAGTCCTGCACAGCTTTGGCCCGGCTGCTGAAGTCATCAATGAAGCGAGCATCAAAGCACTCCTCGACGTGGACACAATAGCCGTCGGCGACAACGAGCAGGGAAGCCGCTACTTCGTGCCGCGCCAGCCGTTTGCTCGGTGAAGTCACAATGCCAGCGAAAACGCTGACGGTGCAGGACACTGGCTCGTCGTTATAACTTCGAAACCTTGCCGGTTCTAAAAACTCGTGCAATGAAAGGCGGAGCATGGTTGGCGATGAGTCGCTTCATCTTCGGAAGCGCTTTGATAAAGGCCTGGGCCATTTCAGCCCCTTGGAGCTGACTCGAGCTGAGCACGAAAGCGCGGACCTTGGCTGATTCAAGCGCCTCCCGCTCGGTAACTCGGTAGCGAATGCGGTCGTCTTTGGTGAGCACGATCCAATCGCGTTTACCGACTTCGATTAACCACTCTTCGTCCTTGGCGTCTGGAACAAAATGGTCGTCGTGAACTTCAGCTCGCTAGCCTGCTTCCCGCAGCGCTTGAGCAACGACTTTCTTGCCGAGGGAACGATCGATGAAGAAAACGAGAGCTTCAGGCGGCTTCGAGCGAGAGCTCGCAACGGATGGCCTCTTCAATCTCTTTGCGCGACCGGCCATAATCCTCCGCCAACTCGTCAATCGATTCTCCGGCTTTGTAGCGATCGGCCACAACCGCCGTGGGGATTCCGGTCCCGACTAAAACAGGGCGCCCGTAGGATACACCCGGATCGATGACCACGACTCTGGGTTCGCTGGCGTCACGGTTGCGCGTAAAGGGGTAAAGTCTGATGGGCGCCCCTTTCGCGTCACGCTCGACACGCTGAAGATACGCCTTCAAGAGCTCACGCAATGCGAACTGCCCGCTTTGCGTGACATTGATGAGCTTGCCAAACTTTTCGACAAACAAATCAATGCCGTCAGTTTGAAACTTTTGCTCTGCAAGCGGATGTTGAGCAGAAAAATGCTTTCGCAGATAGCGAATGGCATCTCGTATTTTTTTTAGCGGGACTTGGTGCTGTCTTCGAATCGCATCCAGCACGTGCGCTTCGATTAGATTGACGAACGAAAGACCTTCACGCACATCGCCGGGAAGCTGAATAACGGGCTGAAAAAACTGCGGACCTGAACCCGTGGGATATTTACGACCCGCAACCCAAGATCGCAGCGTCGCGCTCGGTATCGCCAGATAGCGCGAAGCCTCGGTGATACTATAGGCAGCTTGTTCTCGAATAGATTTGCCGAATTTCCGTCTCTCAGATCTCACGTTTGGACTATGCATGAGGGGCAAAAGGGAGTCAAGTTGACATTTATTTTACTCTCGACTTGATCACCGCCGCCAATTTCCCAGAACCCTTCTCGGCAATCATGCTTGATGATTTGGCAGACACCGTCTGACCTTTTCACTCTTTGAGCAGCTCCACCACCCAGCTCTCCAATTGATTTTCAGGCCAAAGCGCGCCGAATTTTCAGAATCAGGCGCCCGTTATACTTGGCGGAGAGCTGATGTTCCCAGATTCGCAGGACTTGCCAGTCTGCGCTGCGCAACTCTCGCGTCACTTGCCGGTCGCGCTTTCGATTTCTTTGAACCTTCGGGCCCGAATATACCCTGTTGATCTGCACATTACGCAGCCACATCAAACACAACCGTCGACGAACAAGCACAAACGTATGTTCCGAATTGCAAAGTCGGGCTTACCTAACGTTTGAGCCGCCGCAATAATTAGAGCTTCACTTCGATAACCTTTCTTGGCATGATCCCCACGATGGAACCTACGCCCGAACAACCTCGCACCGCGGTTGAATTGTCTCGAGCCTGGTATAGCGCATCCATCGATAAGTTCTTGGAAACCCACCCCGATTTGATTGTTGGACAACTGGTATTAAAAGGTAACTTTGGTGTGTTATCAACCCAGAAGGATGCGTGGTCAGCAGAGATTCGGTTTTTACAAGATCGCCTAGTTGGTCTGACAGGCGCGTTGTTTTTGGAGTTCAACATCCCACGCTTAGGCCGTCGAATTGACACGGTGTTACTTATCGGCCCTGTTGTGTTTGTCATCGAGTTCAAAGTGGGCAGCAGCGCATTTGACCGTGCGGCAGTGGATCAAGTGTGGGATTATGCTTTGGATCTTAAGAATTTTCATGAAGCCTGCCATGCGGTGTCAATTGTTCCTATTCTCATAGCTACGGGAGCGCCGAAATCCGCGCCGTTTGACCTACGTGCCGACGAGGACAACGTGTACCGTCCAGTTTTGGTCCATCCTACTGGATTTCGCGAAGCGATAGAGCGGGCACTGCGCTCAGTAATAGGCGAAGTAGTTGACGACCAAAAATGGTCGCGAGCGCCATATCATCCCACCCCCACATGAAGCCGCTAGGGCTCTTTACGCCCAGCATTCAGTAGAGGCTATAGCTCGACACGATGCGGGAGCGCAGAATCTAAGGCTCACGTCTCGGCGGATTGAAGAACTCGTAGATGAAGCTAGAGAACAAAAACGTAAAATCATTTGTTTCGTGACAGGTGTACCTGGAGCTGGCAAAACCCTGGTTGGGCTAAATCTTGCCACCCGCCGTCGAGACCTTCGTCAACCAACACATGCCGTATTTCTCTCAGGGAACGGTCCGCTTGTAGCGGTGCTCCGCGAGGCACTCACACGCGACGAGGTTGTACGGCAAAAGAGTATGGGCATGCGTGTGCGAAAGGGAAAAGTTGCTGAAAGCGTCAAAGCTTTTATCCAGAATGTTCATAACTTTCGCGATGATGCATTGTTGACTCTGGCCCGCCGGCGGAACACGTTGTGATCTTCGACGAGGCGCAACGTGCTTGGAATTTGTCACAAACCGCCAGCTTCATGCGGCGAAAAAAGAATCTGCCTGGTTTCTCCGACTCCGAAGCAGAGTTCCTGATTTCGTGTATGGATCGCCACTCGGAATGGGCTGTGATTGTTTGTCTTGTCGGGGGCGGACAAGAGATTCACACGGGCGAAGCTGGAATCGATGCGTGGCTTGAAGCCGTGAATTCAAGATTCCCACATTGGCACATGTATATCTCATCGCGACTCACCGACAGCGAATATGCCGCTGGGGAAGCTTTAGACATCGTCCGGCAGCGTCGCAACACTCACATCGACGACTGCCTGCATCTCGCGGTCTCGTTGAGATCCTTTCGAGCTGAAAATGTTTCAGCTTTCGTCAAGGCTCTGCTCGACTGCGAAAAGCAACAAGCCCGCAAGTCTTTTGCACAACTCGCCGATCGCTTTCCTATCGCTGTCACACGGGACTTAAGTCGAGCAAAGCAATGGATTCGCTCCCGTGCTAGGGGAACTGAACGATTTGGTTTAGTCGCTTCCTCGAAGGCACAGCGTCTCAAACCTCACGCAATCGATATTCGGGTAGATGTTGATCCGGTGCATTGGTTTCTCAATGACAAAGAGGATACGCGTTCGAGCTATTATCTAGAAGACGCCGCCACGGAGTTTCAGGTGCAGGGTTTGGAATTAGACTGGGCGTGCGTGACATGGGACGGGGACCTGCGTTTTACCGGTTCAGGATGGACCTTTCATGATTTCCGCGGCGATCGTTGGACCAATATCGGGAAAGTTGATAGCCAGCGCTATCTCTGCAACGCGTATCGAGTGCTGCTCACTCGCGCTCGGCAAGGGATGGTAATTTTTGTCCCACCTGGTGACCCAAACGATCCAACTCGGTCTCCTGAGTTCTACGATTCAACTTTCGAGTACCTTTCCGAGCTAGGAATTCCTCAAGCGCGGTAGAGGTCTTGGCCGGACGCCGGTCAACTGGTTAAACGAACCCTTCCCGCTACGGCTTTTCCGCCACTACCTTGCCACCGTGCATGCGCGCGCTTTTGCTGGCGGTTTGGGCCGCGCGCGGCAGCGCGCGGCCGACGGCGGCGGAGAATTCCTTACTGGGGCGTTGATTTTCTCTTCATGGGGATCGATCCATCAATCTTGGCTTACTACCCGAATTATCATCCTCCAGGCACCGGCTAAGACGCGATAGCGCTGGAATCATCTTTTCTCGTTCTAAACAGTTCGAGCCAAAGCGATATTGCAACGAGCTCGTCAAATCGAGGCTTCTTTGAAGGCGCGCAATACAGCGTTCATCCGCGTTTGATAGCCCGGGCCTTGGGCTTTGAACCAGTCCACGACGTCCGCATCGACCCGCAGCGCTATCGATGTTTTTGGCGGGACGGGTTGCAGCCCCTTGCGCACGATCGCGCGAGCCACGTGCTTCAAGTCGAGCTCCGGATGCTCCTTCGATAGCCTGATCTGGCGCTCCTTCATTGCGCGCAGTCCCTTCCAATCAGTTTTGGAGGCTTTTGAAGAGATAAGCTTCTTCATTTCGTGTCGCCTTTCTAAAAGAGATAACGCGGATTTGTTGCTCTGATTCAGTATGAACGATGGAAACAGCCATCCCTCTAAGAATCCCCAACGTTACGAAGCGCTCCTCGCCGTAGGTGAATCGATCATCCTCGTAGGTTACTGTGGGTCCTTCAAAGACCTCCGGTGCATCACGGAAGTCGAGCTTGTGAATTTTGAGATTAGCTCTCCGCTTGCCCTCGTCCCATCGATAGAGCATGGACAAATCGTATATACAGGTAAACCGGTCGTCAAGATGTTCGCGGTTAAAACGGCTCCCCTGCGAGTTCACTTTGGGATCTGAGTTCTTTCATCCATTACGATCGATCCAGACCCGCTGGCGTCAAGCGCTTGAATCCAGGAAAGCAAATTGGGGCAGGTCTAGTTTCATCGCATGATTCCCCATAACAGCACGGGGCGGACCTTTGCCATAGATCTTTCGCGCCACAATGGACGCTCAAACAACAATCGACGCGCTGGTCGAAATTGTTCAGCTCTTCACGTGACCATAGTCCAGCGATAGTAGCGACGGAGCGGATAGCCCACAACGCGGAGCAATATGATTAGCCTTACTACCGATTCGCCTTGCGATACCCCAGCGCGTCCTGCGCGATGATCATTTTCTGCACGTTCGAAGAGCCTTCGACGATTTGGTACGACTTGGCGTCGCGGTAGTAGCGCTCGACGGGAAATTCCGTGGTATAGCCGTAGGCGCCGAGGATTTTCATTGCAGCGTCGGCAGCGTAATTGGCCGCCTCCGCCGCGGCGTACTTGCCGATGGAAGTTTCCAAATTATTCGGCCGCTTTTGATCCGCTAGCCACGCGGCGCGATACACCAACAAGCGCGCGGCTTCTTCGTGCGCGATCATTTGCGCGATCATGTCCTGATTCATTTGAAACTCGCCGATTTTTTGGCCGAACTGGCTGCGCTGGTTGCAGTAGCTCACAGCCGCTTCCTTTGCCGCGCGAGCTACACCGAGTGCGCCGGCCGCGCAGTTGAGTCGGGTTTGATTGAGCTGCCACATGCAGATTTTGAAGCCATCGCCTTCTTTGCCGAGCAGGTTGGCAGCAGGGATCGGAAAGTTATCGAAGCTCAACTCACCCAACGGTGAAGCGTGGGCGCCCAACGCATCGATGGTCCGGCGCGCCAGGCCGGGCTGGCTCCAGTCGGCAAAGAAGGCGCTCATGCCGCGATGTTTTTGCGCGCGGTCTGTATAAGCGTAAACCAACCCACCCTGAGTCACTGGAGCGTTGGTGATATAAATCTTACTGCCGTTGAGCAGATATCGTTCTGCGTCTTTCTTCGCCACCGTGCGCATCCCGGCCACGTCCGAGCCCGCGTCCGATTCGGTGATGGCGAAACAGCCGATGGTGTCGCCTGAGACCAGACCCGGGATGAATTTCTTTTTTTGCTCCTCGGTACCGAATTGCAGCACGGTCACCGCCGGTCCGATTTGCATGTTGATCGACACCCGCATGGCGCTGTGCACTCGGGCGATCTCTTCGGTAATCAGCACCATGGCGAGAAAACCCAGCTCGTTGCCGCCGTAGGCCTCGGGAATCATGGTTCCGAAGAATCCCAGCTCACCCATTTTTTTCAGCAGATCGGGGCGAAAATTTTTCTCCTTGTCATCCTGCGCCGCCGTCGGCGCGATTTCTTTTTCGGCGAATTCCCGAGCCAAGTCGCGCACGGCGATCAGTTCTTCCGATAAATCAAAATCCATTAAACCTCCAGAAATAGGCAGTAGCCGCGAGGCAACAGGCAATAGTTCCGGACTGTTGCCTGTTGCCTATTGCCTATTGCCTATTGCCTGTTGCCTTCAGCAGTTGCCGCGCAATCACGATCTTCTGAATCTCCGACGTCCCCTCGTAAATGCGCAGTGCACGGATGTCGCGGTACAAGCGCTCCATGATATGGCCGCTCACCAATCCAACACCGCCGTGGATCTGCAGCGCTTGATCGATAATCCGCTGCGCCGCTTCGGTGGCGTACAGCTTGGCCATCGATGATTTCTGTTTAAAATCGCCGGCGCCCACATCGTTGGCCCAGGCGGCTTGGTAAACCAACAAGCGAGCCGCTTCGAGCTCGGTTGCCATGTCGGCCAACTTGAACTGGATGCCTTGAAAGTTGCCGATGGCCTGGCCAAACTGCCGGCGCTCTCGCGCATAGCTAACCGCTTCATCGAGAGCACGCTGCGCCAAACCCACAGCCGCGGCGGCAACCGATATACGCAGAGTGTCCAAGGCGCGCAAAGCCAGGCTCAAGCCTTCGCCTTCGATTCCTAAAAGTGCGTCTTTCGCCACCTGGCAATTCTCAAAAACAATAATACCGATGGGGTGCGGCGAGAGAATTGCCGTTTTCTCTTTCAGCAGCAAACCCGGTGCCGTCGCATCCACGATGAAAGCACTGACGCCCTTGGCCCGTTGTTCCGGTGCGGTGGAAGCAAAGACAACGTAATGATCCGCAATTCCGGCGTTGGAGATGAAACGTTTGGTGCCGTTGAGACGATAGCGCTCGCCATCGAGGACCGCGGTGGTGCTCAACGCCGCCGCATCGGAACCCGCCTCCGGCTCAGTGATCGCAAAGGCCGCGATGGCTTCGCCGCTAACTACCTTGGGTAGGTAGCGTTGTTTTTGCTCGTCGCTGCCGGCCAGCGTGATCGGATAACTGCCGAGCGCCTGCAGCGCGAACATGGTGTCGGCCAGAGCTGAGCCGCGCGCCAACTCCTCGCGCAGTATGCTCAGATCGCGCGCCTCGACGGCACCTTGCGCCCCGCCATATTGTTTCGCGGCGGCATAGCGCAAAAACCCCGCGGCGCCGAGCTGCTTCACCAGAGCGCAGGCGCTTTTCTCAACGTCGGCTTCTACTGCGACAGATTTGACTAGATGTGCATCGACCCAGGCGCGCACACGCGCGCGCAACTCGACATGGTCACGATCGAAGAACGGCAGCGGCGACCCACTACTCCGAGACTCCATTACTGCGTCACCCCATTTCCCATCACGCCATCACCGCGCCGCCGTCGACGTTGATCGCCTGTCCAGTCATGCCCGCCATTTTCTCCGATGCCATCAGCAATGCTAGGTTCGCCACTTCTCCGGGCTCGATTAAGCGATTTTGCGGCGCGCTCGCAGCGAACGTCGCAAGGATTTGCGCTTCGCTCCTGCCGGTTTTCTGTGCCATGCGGCGCGCGTTGTCGCGGGTGAGCTCGTTGTCTAAATAGCCCGGGCAGATCGCATTCACCGTGACCCCGTGCCGCGCGCTCTCGAGCGCCAACGACCGCGTCAATCCTAACAGCCCGTGCTTGGAAGTCGTGTAGGCCGAAACATGCGTGTAGGCGACTTTGCACGTTGTCGAACCGATGTTGATGACCCGACCCCACTTTTGTTTGATCATGTCAGGCAGAAACACTTTGCAGCAATTGTAGGTGCCGGTGATGTTGGTGCGCAGGATTTCTTCCCACTGCGCGTCGGTCATATCGAGAAAACTGACAGCGCGGGCGATACCGGCATTATTGATGAGTATCTGCACGCCGCCCCACCGGGCGTGGATCTGCTCGCCCAACGCAACGACCTGGTCTTTATTGGTCACGTCACAAGTTAACGCGAGCAGACGCTCTTGGGCGCTGTCGATGGCTTGCGCTGCCAGCTGCAGCTTTGCTTGACTGCGCGCGGTTAGCACCACGCGATATCCTGCGTCGACGAATGCGCGTCCCAGCGCGCGGCCCAATCCGCCGCTGCCGCCGGTGACTAGCACGACTTTGTCGCGGATATCGCTCATGGAGGAGAAAGCGCGACTCCCCGGGTTATCTTAGGCCGGCGGTCTTTGGTTGTTATTGTTGTTGGCACCGCTCGCTTGCTTCTGCTGCTCGGCGTAGTGCGTCAATTTCTTCTCTACTTTACCGTTGATCGAGTCCGCGGGAAACTCACCGTCGCCGTTGCGCACGCCGGCACCCACACCGGTGAGCACTTCGATGCCTTCGTCGATCGCACCAACGGCATAGATACGAAACTTGCCTTGCTTCACCGCGTCGATGACATCGGGCCGCAGCATCAGGTTGCGCACGTTCGAGTTCGGTATCATCACACCCTGCTCGCCCGTCAATCCTTTGAGCCGGCAGATGTCAAAGTGGCCTTCGATTTTGTGATTGACGCCGCCGATGGCTTGGATCTCGCCGTGTTGATTGACCGAACCGGTCACCGCGATGCCTTGCTTGATCGGGACTTCCGAAAGGCTCGACAAAAGCGCGTAGAGTTCCGTCGACGAAGCGCTGTCGCCGTCGACGCCGTCGTAGGATTGCTCAAAGCAGATACTGCTCGACAAGGACAGCGGACGATTCTGCGCGTACTTGCTGCCAAGATAACCGCTCAAGATCAGCACGCCTTTGTCGTGGGTCTTACCACTAAGCTTAGATTCGCGCTCGATGTTGACAATGCCGCCGCGGCCAAGAAATGTCTTAGCCGTGATGCGCGATGGTTTGCCGAAGCTGAAATTGCCCATCTGATAGACGGCCAAGCCGTTAATTTGGCCGACCACCGCGCCTTCCACGTCGACCAAGACCGTTCCCTCGGCGATTAACTCCTGCAAGCGCTTTTCGATCAGGTTCAGACGAAACGTTTTTTCCGTAATGGCCCGCTCGACATGTTTGGCGCTGACCAGTTCGGCATTTTCTTTGGCCGCCCAAAAGTCCGACTCGATCAACAGATCGACCATATCGCTGAAGCGCGTCGATAGCTTGTTTTGATCTTCCACCTGGCGCGCACACTGCTCGATAACTCTCGCGACGCCGCTGGTGTCGAAGTGGCGCATCTTTTCGCGGTTGCAATAGTCGCTGATAAAGCAGGCAAAGGCCGTGATGTTTTCCTGGGTCCGGTCGATTTCAAAATTGAAATCCGCTTTGACTTTGAAAGTCTCGCGGAAATCGGGATCGGCGGTGGCCAAAGTGCGGTACAGGCCGGGGTCGCCGATCATGATGATCTTCGTATCGGTAGGAATCGGTTCGGGCCGCAAACCCTGCGGCGGCACAAAGCCAAAGAACGTGCCGGGCTCTTCGATACGCAGCTCGCGATTTTTGATCACCCGCTGCAGCGCCTCCCAGACACCGGAGTTCGATAGCACCTCCCGATCGTAAAGCACCAAGTAGCCGCCGTTGGCGCGGCTGATCGAGCCCGCTTTGATCATCGTAAAGTCGGTGATGTAGCCGCCCACCATCGGTTTTTTTTCGATGACACCGAAGAGATTGTGATAGGTCGGATTGGTCTCGACGATAATCGGCGGTCCCTGGGTCTCACTGTTGTCGACGAAAACGTTGACCCGGTAGGGCAAAAATGGATCGCTCGGCGGTTCGCCCAATTGCATCGGTCCCGCCGCCGCGGCCGCGCCCGCGGCGCCCGCTTCGGCGGCTCTGAAGCGCTGCAAGTTTTTCATGAAGTGGTCGCGCACGCCGTCGAGGTACGCGACGATTTTGGCGTATTCCCCATACTTTTCTTTGAGGTCGGCGAGCGGGCCACGCACGAGATAATCGGCGGCTTCGGACTCCATGCCTTCCAGCTTCTCACCGATCTCGCGTTCAAGCTTCTTGCCGTCGCGCAGGGTGTCCTCGACTTTCTTTTCTATTCCACTGCGAGTTTCTTCCAGCCGTTTCTTGTCCGCCGCGGACAGCGCGAGATACTCGGCTTCCTGCATCGGCTTGCCGTCCTTCATCGGCAGCAGCGCAATCCCCTGCGGCGTCATGCGCAGGGTAAAGCCATGCTGCATGGCTTCTTCCATCAACCCTTCCATCATTTGCTGCTGGCGCTTTTGCAGCTGTTCGATGAGCGATTGGCGCTGGTGCGCAAAATCGTCGCTCTCGAACATTTTCTTGACGTCGCGCTGCACATGCTGGACGAACAACTCCATGTCGGCCTTGAGCGCCTTACCCCGGCCGCGCCGCAGTTGGATCGCCTGCGGTCGGTCCGCATCGGTAAAATTGTAAACGTAACAGACGTCCTCCGGAGCCGGTCCGTCGGCGTCCAAGGCCGCCCGTTGTTTGGTCACCTTGGCAAGAAACGCCTTGATGATGCTGGTCTTGCCCGTGCCAGTCAGGCCGGTGACAAAAATATTAAAGCCCGGCTTGTCGACCCCCAGGCCAAACTCAATGGCGCGCATGGCGCGGTCCTGGCCGATGAAATCTTCCAGCGGCGTCATTTCCGCCGTGCAAGTGTACGGCAGATACGACAGGTCGCATCTCCAGGTTAATTTCTCGACGGGAACTTCGAATCTATTCGCCATCTTTTCTCCTCACGGTGCAAGTCTCGCCAAGAATATGGACTCTGGCACGGGTCGTCAACATGTCCGAGCGCGCGCTTTGCTGCGCTCGGAATCTCAAATCTCAGATCTCATATTTCATACCGGAGCGCTTAGCTTTTGAGATTTGAAATCTGAGATTCCGAGCGTAGCGAGGAGTTGCACGCCAGTGGGCCGCTCCCTATACTCCATCAATGATTCATCAAGGGCGCTCCCGCCGGGCCTGGCAGGTCGCATGGGCTTGGCTCCTGCTCGCTGGCTTTCCGCTGGGTGGCTGCGCCAAGCAGCTTTCATCGGTTTTGCCTTCCTTCAGTCCGCCCAGCGAAGATGAAGAAATTCGCATCAGCCGGGAGTTTCGCCGCGAAGCCAAAAAGCACCTGCAGTTTGTCGGCGATCCCGAAGTCGAACGCTATCTTGACCGCATGGGCCGGCAGATTCTTGCCAGCATGGGGCCGCAGTCGTTTGACTATCGATTTTTCATTGTCCGCGATCCGCAGTTGAACGCCTTTGCCGTTCCCGGTGGCTCGGTGTTTTTCTACACGGGGCTAATCGAGCGCGCCAAAAGCAGCGCCGAAATTGCCGGCGTGCTTGGCCACGAGATTGTGCACATTAAGTCGCGCCACATGGCACGGATGTCGGGCTTCGACGCAGTCTCACTGTTAAGCATGGTCGGCGCCATCTTGCTCGCCCGCACAGGCGCCGGCGCGCACGCGGCCGGCATGGTTGGTCAGGCGGTGTCGGCACAGCGTCACATCGCCTACGGCCGGCAGTTGGAGATGGAAGCCGATACCCTTGGCGTGCGCTACATGGCTGCTGCGGGCTACGACCCTAAAGGCTCATTGGCTTTTCTCAAAACCATGGAGCAGGAGCGCGCGCTCAACCCGGTCAACATCCCAACCTATTTAATGTCCCACCCGGTTACCCAGGAACGGGTCGCCAATGTTGAATTGGTGATCCGCACATTGCCGAAAAGCGACGTGAAGCCAGTGCCGCACGATCCCTTGAGAAAAATCCAAGCCATCATCCGCATCGATCAGCGGGAAGATGCAGCAGTATTAGCTGATTACGAAAAGCAGATGCGGCAAAATCCCGAAAATGGCGAGGCTCGCCATCTCTTGGGCTTTGTGCAAATGCTAAAAAATCAGTTGCCGGAAGCTCAGCAAAACCTCGAAGCCGCTCGTCGCCTTAAAGCCGACGACCCCGAACTGCAACGGGATTTGGGTCGGCTCTACACCCAAACCGGCGACCTGGCCACCGCCCGCAAGGCGCTGGAAAAAGCTGGCGAGCTCGACCCTAAGGAACCCCTCACCTATCTCTATCGCGGTGAATTATCTGAAAAGGAGGGAGATTTGCGCGCCGCGGCAGGCGCCTATTTGAATGCCCACAATCTGGCGCCGCTTTGGGACAAGCCGCACTATCGATTGAGTATCGTCTATGGAAAGCTAGACCGCCTCGGCGACGCCCACTACCATCTTGGTCGTTCTTTTTTGCTCCAGGACGAAGATGAAAAGGCGATCGCCGATTTCGAAAGGGCGGTGAAATATTTCGGAGAAAACAGCCCGCGCGGCCAGTTGATCAGAGATGAAATCAAAACACTGCGGGCGCGGCCAAGGTGAAACTACTGGTGGCTGGTTAAGGCCTCGAAAGACAAGGCCCGTGTCTGAACCGGTTTCACGTACTTGTTCTCACGTTTGAGCAGCATTTCTCGCAAATAATCGGGGTCAAAGCCCAACAAATCGCAGATGTTGGTGAACGAGAACAACCATTCGGTGTTTTCGTCCTGCACCCACTCAAGGGCACTCAAATAGCGAGTGCGTCCAGAGCTGTTGTGCGACCCGCGAAACTTATCGAGACACTCAACCGCGTCTTTTAAGATCGCGATCATGAGCCGCTTTTCGCCTTCGAGCTTACGGGACAACCCCCCTGACCCGTAAAACTGCGAGGGCAGAAAAATATCTGGCTCCAGAATCCTAGCGAGAAAATCATCGTACATATTTGGACACTCCCTCGTTTTTCTTTCAACCACGTCGTATACCACAGGGTATGGTCCCGCGCAATAAAAATCTTTACTACATATTGCGCTTATCCCCCAAACTGGTCATTTCAATGGCGAATTTCCACGGCGTTTTCCTGACAGAAAAGGACACCGCGGGACGGAGGCACTGGGGTTTGGCGGAGTCCGCCTTGTCACTGCGGCTATTAGGCAAACTGAAATGGCGTCAGGGCGAAAACGTAAGTAGCTGATTTTGCATCCCAAAATCGGGATTTATGAGACAGAGGACCGGCTCTCTCAGGGGAAGGTCGGCGCCTTCAAGTTGTGCTTTTCTATGCGATAGCGAAGGGTTTCGCGTGACAGGCCCAAGAGCAAGGTCGATGGGGCGCGCACCCAACCGATGCGCGCCCCGTTTCATGACGTGAGATCGGACGTCAGTCTTTTACAACTTGACCGCTGAATGTTGGCGTCGACCTGAACCGTCGCGTGTTGGCGCGGGAACAAAGCAAGAGAGGGCCCAGCAAACGATTTGCATCATGCCGTGCCACGAGCGCTATTCAATCTACAACGAGCGAAATTCAAACCCGCGCATTGCCATTAAAGACTGTCCAACAAACAAAAACGTACATAGGCTGAAATTAAAAAAGCTCGCGTCGACATTCATATCAACGCGAGCTTTTGTCATTATGTACTTTCCGAACTTTGCGCCTTTGCGCCTCTGCGAGAGGTTTTCCGAAGACCCTCAGGCGATCTTGCCACCTTCCGCCAGGCGCATAACCGCGTCGACGACTTGATCTACATCGGGGATCATCGCGTCAACTAACGGCGGACTGTGCGGCGGCGGGATCGGCGCTGCCGCGACACGTACGACGGGTCCCTTCAAATCAGAAAAAAGATTCTCTTGAATCAACGCCGCAAGCTCGGCGGAAATACCGCCGGTGACCGGTCCTTCATCCAGCACGAGAGCCCGCTTGGTCTTCGCGACGGATTTGAGAATGGTTTCTTTATCAAGCGGCGCCAAAGAGCGCAGATCGACGATTTCGACATCTATCCCCTTCGCCTTTAATGCATCTGCAGCGCCATCCGCTTTCAAAACCATGCCGCCGCAAGTAACAATTGTTAAATCCTTGCCCTCACGCCGAACAACAGCCTTGCCGATCGGCACGGTGTAATCGCCCTCGGGCACCGGTCCTTTGACACCATAGAGATGATGACTCTCAAAGAACAAAACCGGATTGGGATCGCGGATCGCCGACAGCAACAAACCCTTCGCGTCCGCCGGTGTCGTCGGCATGGCGATCTTCAAGCCAGGAAAGTGAATAAACGCGCCGTGATTGCAGCTCGAATGGCTCGGCCCGCCGCCGGAGCGCGTGGCAAACTTGTTGCGCACCACCATCGGCACGTTGACGCGCCCACCGGTCATATAGTTATAGCGCGCTGCGTGTGACGCGAGCTGGTCCATCGCCAGCGGCAGCAAGTCAGAGAATTGAATCTCCACCACCGGACGCATGCCGTTGATCGCCGCACCGACAGCCAAGCCGACGATGGCGGACTCCGAAATCGGCGTATCGAGCACGCGCTTCTCACCGAAATCTTGAATAAAACCTTTGGTGACGCCGTAGGCGCCGCCGAATAGCCCGACGTCCTCGCCCATGACGAAAACCCGGTCGTCGCGCGCCATCTCGGTGTGCAGCGCGTCGCGCAGCGCCTCCTGCATGCGCATCTCTTTGGTCGGTCCTTGAAATGTCTCAGCCACGGCCCACCTCCGAAGTGGCATAGATCGCATCGAGCTCGACTTTTTTCGCCGGCAGCGGCGCCGCCTCAGCGCGCTTGGCGACCGCGTCGAGCTCGGCATAGACTTGGTCGCTCATTTTTTGAAATTCGGCTTCACTCAAATTGCCTTCTTGAATTAGTTTTTCTTTCAACCGTTTGATCGGACACTTTTGCTTCCACGACTCGATTTCTTCTTTCGTACGATATGCAGTCCCAGGTTCTCCGCCGAAGTGACCATCCCACCGGTAAGTCATGCATTCCAAGAACGTCGGGCCGCCGCCCGTGCGTCCCCGCGCCGCCGCTTGTTCGGTGGCATCGTAAACCGCCTCGACGTCGTTGCCGTCGATGGTTTTACCTTCGAAACCATAGGCGGCGCCGCGCACGGAATATTCTTTCACCGCGGTGCTTTTCTCCATGCTGACAGTCATCGCGTACTGATTGTTCTCGCAGACGTAAATCACCGGCAGCTTCCATAACCCCGCCATGTTCATCGCCTCGTGGACAACACCTTGATTGGCGGCACCGTCGCCGAAGAAACTAGCGACTACTTCCTTCGACCCGCGGACTCTCGCCGACAACGCCGCACCGGTCGCCGTCGGCACTGTACCGCCGACCGTGCCGGTGTTACCGATGAAACCAAAGCCCATATCGCCCATGTGCATCTTGCCGCCGCGCCCTTTGGAGTAACCTTCCTCGCGCCCCATGCATTCGCACAGGAGCGTATAAAGATCGGCGCCCTTGGCGATCAGATGGCCCGTGCCGCGGTGGTAGCTGGCAATCAAATCGGTTTTCTGCAGCGCCGAGCAAACCCCAACCGCAATCGCCTCCTGGCCGCGATACGAATGGGTGCTGCCAAACATCGCCTTGCGCTGATATAGCTCTTCCAATTTTTCTTCAAACGCCCGCACCAGAATCATCTGGCGCAGCATCGTCTTTCGCTTGTTAACGTCGAGCATGAATGCCTCCTACTTCCTTTGCTTTTCGCTATCAGTGCGTGTGTTACGCTGCACGCCGCGTAAAGCTTGCTCGCCGGATTTTTATAGAAACGTCAACGCGTGCTCCAAGCCGGTTTAGAATCGCTATCAGCCTATCCACCGTGAACCGCGCAAGATCGGCGTTGCGAATCCGGGAAAAATCCGCCGCTGCTATTCCAGTTCGAGCATGAGCGCCTCGAACACTCAGTTCTTCCCGATCAAGAGTTTTGATAATCTCCGCCGCTAGTAAAGCTTTAAACTGATCGACGTCTGCAGTCTTAAACCCCAAATCGCGGTAAACATTACCGCTACCTCGGATTGTTTCGACGTTTTTAGACTTCATGAATTGATTTCGTTCAGCCGATAGTTTTTTGTTTCTCTTAACAGCTGTTGTCACTTGTGACAACAGCTAACCCTAAGCCGACAATGAAACGGTTGCCGTGTGGTTGCCCTCACCCCTACCCTCTCCCATCGGAATGGGCCAGGGAGTCGAAAACCGAAACGGGCAAGACGTTTGTTTCAGAGTCCCCCTCGCCCGCAAAGCGGGAGAGGGCGGAGGGTGAGGGCACGTTTTGGTAAATCCCTTGCAGCGAGGTCCGATGTTTTCACGCCTGCTAATACTCACGATGCGCCCTGATGCATTTTCCGCAGCGTCAGATCGGGGCCAACGATTAGCGGTTTATCTGAAGCTGCTCCCGCAAGCCGCGAGTTTTCACTAAATCCACCCCTCTGCTATCTTGCTCCAACACAACTCCATACACCTCGCGCGCCGCTTTTTCGGAAACCAGCCCGTCCAGCACATCTTCCAAGACTAGCTGCGGATCGCGCTCCAACGGATTGCCGTAGCCGCCGCCGGCGGCCATGCGCATGTAGACGACGTCGCCTTTTTTGAATTCGAACTCTTTGTACTTGAGTTGATCGGCTTCACCGCCGACATCGCTAATATTATTAACCGGCTGGCGCTTGGCGATCATCTCGTCGATCTTGGTGTTGTTCAAATGCACAATCACGCTCGGCGCCGCCGCCCGGCCGCCGAAGATGCCTTGGCCCGAGTTGCGCGAGCTCGACACACCGTAGGTGATGCCTTTGACTTTACCTTCCGGTGCGTCGTGCACGATGTGCGCGGTCTCGCCGCCGGCACCGCCGCGGAACTTGCCGGCCCCCGCGCCGTCGCGCGCGTGGCGGCGGAAAAGATAGAGCACGGGGAAATTCATCTCGAACCACTCGGCGTTGGCAACGCTCATGTGGCCGCCCCAGGAGTTGACGCCGTCGGCATAGGAACGCGCTCCGGTGCCGTCCAGCGCGCCGTGGCCCAAGGCCGAAACCGCGTAGCGGCCGTATTGATTGACGCCGGCGTGGCGCAGGTTGCGGTGGCCGGCGCTGATCGCGGTGACTTCCTTGCGCCACCTGTCGCTGCCGGCGAGCGCTTGCATGAGCACCGCGCTGGCGACGTAACGCACCATCGAGCCCGAAGAAGTCGTGTTGAGCGACACCGGCGCCGGATACTTGGGATTCACGATCGTTCCTTCCGGCGCGGTGACTTCGATGGGCTGCAGCACGCCGTGGTTTTTGGGAACGTCGTAAGCCAACGCAAACAACACTACGCGGAAGCAGGCGCCAAAGGTCGCATGGATCGGCAAATTGACGCCCCGCTTGGCCTGTGCGTCGGTGCCGGTAAAATCGAAAATCAACCGATCGTCTTTCTTGGTCAGCATCACCGCAATTTTCCAATTATCGTCGCCTTGAATTTCGTTGCTCTCGCTCCAGCTACCGTCGGGAATCTCCGTGATCCGTTTGCGCAGCACCGTCTCTGAATACCGAATCATATCGGCGGACACGGCGTCGATCATCTCGGGTCCATACTGCGCGTACATCTCTTGCATGCGCGCCTTGGCAACGTTGTTGGCCGCCATCTGGCATTTTAGATCGAGGCCAACCATCACCGGCTGGCGCGTCATGTTGGTCAACGTGTCGAAGACATCACGGCGAATCTTGCCGCGCTCGACTAGTTTCAATCCGGGAATGCGCAGGCCTTCATGAAAAATCTCGCTCGCCCCCGGCGAATCGCCGCCCGGCGACAGCGCACCGATGTCCATGACATGAACGAAAGTCCCGCTCCAACCGACCAAGCGATTCTTGAAATGAATCGGGCAGAGCATGTAAATGTCCGACTGATGGATCGCCGCAAGGTAAGGATCGTTGAGAATAAAAACGTCGTCGGGTTCGATCTCGCCTTCGTCGCTGAAACGCTCAATGATGCGCTTGACCGCGATGCCCGCGCAGGCGACATGCCAGCCTGTAGTCTCACCCGCGGAAAGAATCTCGCCGTTGGCGCGATAGAGCGCTGCGGCGTAATCGTGCATCTGCGTCGTATTGACCGTGCCGCCGACCCGTTCGAGGGCGATGCCGGTTTCCTTGGCGATCTGGTGCAAGCGATGCGAGAGAATTTCAAAAGTGATCGGATCGACGTTGCGATTGAACGGTTCCCTGGTCATTGCAGACCTCCAACATAGACGACGATGTTACGCAGCTCGTCCGCCGCGGCTCTATCGTTAGGATTAACCACGATCGTAGTCACCGGCGTTTCGATAATCGCCGGGCCGGCAATTGCGGCGCCGGCAAACAATCGATCGAAATCATAGACCGACGTCGCAACGAATTTTCCATACTCTTCGAAATAAACATCGCGTTTGCTTTTGACCGCAGCTTCGGCGTTTTGCTCCGACTTCGTTTCGCGCTCAAGCGCAGGCTTTGGCAACGATCCCACCCCGCTCACGCGGCAAGTGATAATTTCTTTGCCAGCCTCGCGATACGCAGAGCCCTTGCCGTAAGCTTGCTCGTAGAGCTCATCGAAGCGGTCGTATAATGTCTCCATCTGTGCCGCCGAAATTGGCGTCGTACCGGTCTCGAACGGCACGTTTAGCTCGTGCACCTGATAGCGGTAACGGATATCCACGCTGCGCGTGATCTTGATATCCCGATCGCTGAAGCCAGCCGCATGCAAGTCGTTCATCGCCTGCTCTACCATGCCAGCAAAGTTCTGGTTAATCCGCGCCACGTCGACCGGCACCACCAGATGATCCGACTTGCCGTACTCGTAAACCACGTCGGAGCTGATCAACCCGGCGGCACCGTGCACCGACGCGGTGATCGGCACAATCACTTTTTTCACACCGAGCTGCGCCGCATAACGGCTCGCGTGGATCGGCGCCGCGCCGCCGTAGCCGAAAAAAACAAAGTGCCGTGGATCATAGCCGCGCTCGACCGTCGCTTTGCGAATCAAATCGCTCATGTGTGCAGTCGCGATGCGAAAGATGCCACTCGCCGCATCGACCACGGATAAACCTAGTGGCTTGGCAATTCTCTCGCGAATCGCACCGAGCGCACCGTTTTTGTCCAACTTCATCCGGCCGCCAAGAAAATAATTTTCGTTGAGATAGCCAAGCACCAGATTGGCATCAGAGACGGTCGGCTCGGTGCCGCCCAGCCCGTAGCAAACCGGCCCGGGCTTCGCGCCGGCGCCCTCGGGGCCAACTTTCAACAGCCCCATTTCTTGATCGATCCAGGCGATGCTACCGCCGCCGGCGCCGATCGACTCCACCCAGATTTTTGGCGAGAGAATGTTGTAGCGCATGAAGACGGGTTTGTAGTCGCGCTCGATCTGCCCGCCGCGAATCACGCTGACCTTAAAGGTCGTGCCGCCCATATCCGTGGCGAGAATATTTTCTTCACCAGCGAGCCGGCCGAGAAACTGGCTGCCGACGACGCCGGAAGCGGGACCCGACTCGATGGCGCCGACGGCATTTTTCTGGGTTGCCTGCATACCGAGTACACCGCCGTACGCTTGCATGATCAATGGCTCGCGCTTGAGACCTTTGCGAGTCAGTGTCTGACTAAGGTTATTCAAATACGCGGTGATCTTCGGCCCGATGTAGGCGTTGAAAACCGTCGTCACCATGCGTTCGTATTCACCGACAAATGGCGCCACTTCATTCGACAAAGAAAAAAACAGATTAGGAAACGTCCTGCGCAGCACAGCCGCGATCTGCTGCTCGTGGCTGTCGTTGAGAATTGACCAGAGCAAACAAACCGCGAGCGACTCCACTCCTTTGTCGGCCAATCGCTTAATGGCGCCGGTGATGTCGTCATCGGTCAACGGAATGATCACCGCGCCTTTGTAATCAATGCGCTCGAAAACCTCTTCAGTCAGCCGCCGCGGTACAAACGGCTCGGGCTTGCTCAGCGCCGCGAGATGATCCGCCTCCGCTTCGGTCAAACCTTCGGTGATGCGCCCGCGCATCATCAGCAGCGTGTCGGCGAAACCTTTAGTCGTAATCAAGCCGGTTTTTGCTCCGGCCCGAGTGATCAGCGTGTTATCGCCCACAGTGCAGGCATGGAAAAACAGCCGCGTCGCACCGAGCACCGCGTCTTCGTTAGGCAAGCCGAGATTGCGCGCCGCATCCCGCACCGCGTTGACGGCGCCCTCGGCGAAATCGTCCGGCGTGGACAGCGCTTTGCCGATGGTGACCTTGCCTTGATCACTCACGACCACGCAGTCGGTAAACGTTCCGCCGATGTCGACGCCGACGATGTATTGGGAATTATTAGTTGCCATGCCAATCTCGATTGTCACTAAAACCCGAAGCGGAACAAAAAGTCCAACGCTTCTTGCCACACCCGCGCGGCTTGAATCGGTCGCGGTATTTTACTAGTAAGGGGCCATGCTGACACGAGAAGAAAATGAATGGCTGACACGCACCGGTGCGGGGACACCGGCCGGCGAACTATTGCGGCGCTACTGGCACGTGGTCGCGGCGGCATCCGAGATCACTGAAGCAAAGCCAAAAAAGAAAGTCCGGATCCTAGGCGAAGATCTCGTGCTGTATCGCGATCGCACCGGCAAGTACGGCCTGGTCGCCGAGCATTGCGCCCACCGCGGCGCGTCGCTTTACTATGGATTTGTCGAGGCGGACGGCATCCGCTGCGCCTATCACGGCTGGAAATACGACGCCTGCGGCAAGTGTTTGGAACAGCCCTTCGAAAATCCGGACGGTGGCTTCAAAGATAAGATCTCGCAACCGGCGTACCCCGTCGAGAAACTGGCAGGGCTCTTGTTTGCGTATCTGGGACCGCCGGAGAAGAAACCTCTCTTGCCCAGATGGGACATGCTCGCGCGCCGCGATGGAGTGAGAAAGATCGAGGTTTATGAGACCTTGCGCTGCAACTGGCTTCAGGCGATGGAGAACTCGGTCGACCCGGTGCATACCTACTATCTTCATGCTCATTCGATGAAGATGCGCGGCAGCAGCCAGGGCGCGTATTATTATCGACCGGTGAGCAAGCTTGATTTTTCGCTGGTAGTGCATCCCACCTGGGCGGGCATTCAGAAACAGCGCGTCTTCGCCGACAACGCCAGCCACGTTGAAGCACCGCACCCGCTGATTTTTCCGACGATGCTCATGGTCCCCGCCACCACCGGGCACAACATGCATTTTCGCACGCCGATCGACGACGAAAACACGGAGATCTTTCACGTGCGTTTCAATCCGACGTCAGACGGCAGCACTGTCCATGATCTTGAAGACCCGCCGGCACAGTTCGTCAGCACCAAAAACCAAGCCGGCGAATTTCACATGGACAATTTCCCGAGCCAGGACCAGATGGCCTGGGAGACACAAGGGCTGGTTGCCAATCGTCCCGACGAGCACCTGGGCGAGTCCGACCGTGGCATCATCTTATTGCGTAAAATGCTGCGCGATCAGATCCGCGCGGTGCAAAACGGCGAAGATCCGGTTGGCATCACTCGCGACCCGAAGCACGATCAGATGATTCGTCTGATCCCCGAGGGCTACACAGCGTTTTCGGCGACGCAAAGCGGCTGATCGCGAAAGTCATCATCGTGCGCGCTGCGCCAACGCATTTTGGTGTAGCGCTCGGTCTCGTCAGATTTTCTTTTAGGGCTAACGCTCAGGGTGAGCGGACGGAGCTCGCGAGCGCAAGCGAGCAGACTCACGATCCGACTCAACCCGATTGTTAGGCCGTGATGAGTGTCGCTCTCTCATTTTCCAACTCCTTCGCCGGTATATTGTAACGACGCGCAACACTCAACAAACAGTCAATCGTTACGCCTTTGAAAAATGTTTTGAGCCGATGAGGTTCTTTGTGGATCTCAAGAAGTTGATGCGTGTCGACCTCGATAGCAATAGGTAAGTCGCCATACTTCTTGTTGATTCGCTGAAAGTGCGGCTGACCTTCGTTTTTTAAACCGTAACGGATAATGAGGCCAACCCACTGAAAAGGTGCTGCCGGAAACCAACCGGCGTTGATGAGCACTTGCTCCAATTCATCGCAAGTTTCAACCATCGCGGGGCCAGTGTTTCTCAGCCTCGCTTGCACGAGGGCAACACCCCCGATAACCAGCTTGCGATTGTGAGCCATAGTGTACGCGGTCTAACCATTGAGTGAACTGATCTCGTATATTGAATATCCAAACATCGTCGCGAAAACTTACTCCTCAAATCAACAACCTGTCAATTGCTACCTCTGCTCGTATATCCAATATCCGTGGTCTCGTATATTAATATACCTGCACGGAGAGCATCACCGGCGCCAGGATTGACTGATCAACGCTTCAGCTCGATCCTCTCGCGATTGAATCAGTTTCTTGTCGAACATCATCCGAGCGAACAAATCTTTGTCCAACGTAGTCAGTGTGCGCTACAGATAGTCCGGCTTGGAAACCGTCACTTTGGGCGAGTGCGCCCAGGTAGTGCTCCACCATGGGTGTTGATTGCCGACTTTGCGAGCCTCTCGTAGCTTTTACAAAGCGTACAGCGCGCGCGCGTTATCGCTCAAAATTTTCTCCTTGACAGCGGCCGATAGATCGTCGCGGCGGCGAAAAACGTTGATGGCATCGAGGTCGCTCGACGAATCGGTGTGACCGTAGTCGGTGCCGATGACTAGATTGTCCTCGCCGGCCTCGCGCACGATGTAGGCGATATCATCGCAATTTTCACAGGTAACGAACAAGCCGAACTCCTTGAGCAGATTCTCCGGCCACGGCCGGCCGAGGGTTCGAAAGCGGATCTTGCACTCATGCATGATCCAGGGCACCCATTGGGCGCTCGCTTCGATAAAGCCGAAGCGGAGCTTGGGGAAGACGTCGTGGAGCTCGCTCATGACGATGTCGCTAAACGCCCCCACCGTCGGGATTCTAAAGCGGTGAAAGGTCGTGGCGATGCGCACCGGATGGTTGCCGTAGAGATCGTTCAACCAGGCGTTGCCGTTGGCGATGTGGATGGCGATCGCCAAGTCGAGCTTCTGCGCTTCTTCGTAGATGGGGTAAAAGTAAGAATCGGCGAGTAGACGATTGCCCTCCACCGGGCGCAGACAGACCGCACAGGCGCCGTTTTCCTTCGACCAGCGAATCTGATCGAGGGCGTCGGGCATGCTCAGCAGCGGCGGCATACAGGACCAACGCAGCCGCCCTTCGCTCTGCTTCCAGATGTCGCCAAGCCAGCGATTCCAACTCTTGCACAGCGCCACGTCGACCGCCGGCCGGTCGGTGCACGCTTCGATGAACATGGTGTTGTGCAAGACTTGAATATCAACTTCCGTTTGGTCCATGTGCTCGAGGCGCAGATCGACGTTGGCCAGCTCACGCGACTCCGCCTGCTCGGCGAACTTCCGACCGGACTGTTGTTGGCGCTTGGCCATCAGCTCGTCTGAGAGCACCGCGAAACGAAAGCCGCGCACTTTACCGTCGACCAGCCAAAACTGCTGGCGCACGCCGGCTTCTTCGCGCGCTTCCAATTCGATCGGGCGATACTTCTCTTCGGACTTGTCCATAAAGTCCCAGGTATGCCCACACTCCACGACATGCGCGTCGGCGTCGATAACGAGATTCCTATTTTGGCTGTTCATGGGAGCCTCCTCTTCGTTTAGATAAGGCGACACTAGTGGATCGATCCTGGAGCTGTCAAACCCGTGCCGCTAGCGAGCATCGACAGTCTCCCCATGTCCTCGAGTTGCTCCAGGCTTTCGATCAGGGCGATAAGTTCGTCAACTCGGTCGCGAGACAGAGGTTGTATTGTATGGCGGCAGCAATCGCGAAACTTTTCTCGCAGCTGCTCGGTAGGGACCGGCCGGCTGCGATGGCCCAGCGCCGTTTCCACGCGGGCTTCGAGCCGCTGTCCATCGCTTAGATTCACATTGACGACCGCGCCCTTCACCGCGTCGTCGAGACGATGGGCTGTGCGCGCGGCCAGCTCCAGTGTAGCCGCATCCCGCAATCCCCGAGGTGTGAAATCCGCCAACGTTACATCGCCATGCACCAATGCCTTGGCGACGCAAAACGGAATGCTATTCGCAGCGGCCGCCGGATTGTCTGGCCGGCGGCGGATGTCGAGCGGTTCGCACCAGGGACGCAATTGGCTGTGCGCCAGGATCTCCACCGCACGAATTTTTCCACAATCAATTCCTCGGCGACTTATCTCGCCGGCCGCTTCGATGAACGGGTGAAGATTGTTGCTGGTCGGCCATGGCTTGAACTCGACGTCCTCGAAAAAAAACCGTGTGCCCAACCCTTCAGTCAAAACGCTCGCGTCATAGTCGCCGTTGTAGATCATCGGATAAAGCCCGGCTGGCTCGCCGACAACATCACAATCCGCCCCCAGCCCTTCTTTGCTCAAAAGCGCCGCGAGCACACCGGCTTGGTTGGGAAAGGCGCCATAGATGGCCTTGGCCGGCGGATCGCCTGAGAGCACGATCTGGCGCGAGCCGGCCATTTGCATCAAGGCCAGGCCCAAGGCACTGCGCATCTGCGCTGCACTCAGTCCGAGAACTCGTCCCGCTCCTGCAGCAGCGCCGAAATAGTTTAGCAGCTGGCCGGAAAGAAATTTCTCACTCGGCCGGCGACCGGCTCGAACCACCGCTAAGGTTATGCGCGCGGTCACCTCGCAAGCCACCGCAGACGCGGCGATCAATTCTTTTCCGGTTACGTCGCCAATGGCCTCCGCCATCGCCAATGGCGCGACCAGGCCAACCACGCCGACGTGGCCAATCTCCGCACCGATCGGGTCGTAGTTCAACGCGTGAACCAGCGCACCGTTGGCAAACGCCGCGTTGGTCGAGGACACTTTCGTTCCCAAACCAAGGATGGTGCTTTGCGGCGGGCCGCCGAGCCGGCTCATCACCGCCATCGTCTCGCGGCAACCGTCCCCAAGTGTCGTGGCGGCAAGTGCGCAACCCAGAGCATCGAGAATGACTCGTTTGGTGGTCTCGACCACGGCTGCCGGCAGTTGGTCGAAGGATTGTTGCGCCGCAAATTCAGCCAGCGCAGCGAATGGTTTTCCGATAGGTTCTGACTTCGACATAGTGGTGCCTCGACTCTATTAATATGTGATCATCGTTCATTAGCTGTAGGCAAGCAAAAAATTTGGTAGATTTTGGCCCACGTCCTTGATAAGCGAACCACAGAATCAGCGAGGAGCGTAACGTGTTAAAAGCCGAAGACAACGAGCGCCTCACCCGTGTTGGTCCTGGCACTCCCATGGGCGCCCTGTTGCGGAGATATTGGCAACCAGCACTGCTGTCTTGCGAGATTCCTGAGCGCGATGGGCCGCCGGTCCGGCTTCGCCTCCTCGGCGAAGATTTGATTGCCTTCCGCGATAGCCAAGATCGCATTGGCGTGATCGACGCCTATTGCTCGCACCGCCGCGCGCCAATGTTTTACGGCCGCAATGAAGACTGCGGCATCCGCTGCGTCTATCACGGCTGGAAATTTGACGTCGACGGCAATTGCGTCGATCTGCCCTCGCTGCCAGCCGATAGCCCTATCAAAGCCAAAGTTCGCATCAACTCCTATCCGGCCATCGACAAGGCCGGCGTGATCTGGGTGTACATGGGTCCGGCCGATCAGGTGCCGCCACTGCCGGATTACGAGTGGATGCGCGCGCTGCCGACGCACCGCCACGTTGCGAAGAACTACCAGGAGTGCAACTACCTGCAGGCCTTGGAAGGCGGTTTGGATACGGCCCACACTTCGTTTCTGCATAACAACGTCCTGGGCATGAAACGCTTCACCGTGCGCAACGCCGACGTGGCTCCTACCATCGACGTTTACCCGACCCAGTATGGCTACCAATACGCCTCGGTGCGCAAGGTCAACGACGAAAAGCGCTACGTTCGCGTCTATCACTACATCATGCCGTTTCAGCAAATGCGCGGCGACGTCACCGACGACGCCGGCGAGCGCAGCAAGGTGCCCAAGATCGACGGCCATTTCTGGGTGCCCATCGACGATTATCAAACCATGACCTGGAGCTGGATGTACGGCTACGACAAGAGCGTGCCGATCACGCCGGAATTTGCCGAGCGCGATGAAAAAAGAGCCGGCCGCGGCCGCGACGACTTCGTGCCTGGAACCTTCAAGCTACTGAGCAACCTGTCCAACGATCATCGTATCGACCGACAACTGCAAAAAACGTCGACGTATAGCGGTATCGCCGGGGTGCAAACCCAAGACGTGGCGATTCAAGAAGGCATGGGCGCGATCCCCGACCGCAGTAAAGAATTTCTGATCCCGTCGGACAAAGCAGTTATCGCCATGCGCCGCATGATGCTCGATGCGACCTACGCCGTCGAGCGCGGTGAGCCGCCGCCGGGGCTCGATCCAGATAGCTACCGAACGGTGCGCCCACACGACAGCGTGATCCCCGCAAACGCAGAATGGCGCGAAGCGCTGGCGGAAGATTTGGTGGCGAAATGGTAAGCGGCGCATTACCTTCACCCTGTAGAGACTGTCTCGCGATTCCGTTCATGGTTCGACAAGCTCATCAGGAACGGAATTGTCGTGCCGCAAAATCAATCACCTATCCGTTCGCCCTGAGCCTGTCGAAGGGCTCCGAGGCGATTGCGATACAGTCTCTCTAGCGGAGAGGGCGCAAACTTTTTTCGCAGCTCCAGGAGGTGCTAAAATGCAATGGCTTGAAAACGAAGTCGCCGTCGTCACCGGTGCCGGATCCGGCATTGGCAAAGCCGTGGTCAAGCGATTCATCGAAGAAGGCGCACAGGTTGTCGCCTTCGATCTCTCGGCGGAGCGCCTGAAGACCCTTAAAGAAGAGTGCGCCGAAGTAGCGATCGTCCAGGGCGACGTTAGAAGCGTCGACGACAATCGCAAAGCCGTAGCGACCGCAGTCGCGCAGTTTGGCAAGCTCTCGGTGTTCGTCGGCAACGCCGGCATTCATGACGGCCGCCGCAAACTCGACGGCCTCTCGGACACAGAGCTAGCGAACGGTTTTGACGAAGTTTTCGGAGTCAATATCCGGGGCTACCTGCTGGGCGCCAAGGCCGCCCTGCCGGAGCTGAAAAAAACCAAGGGCCGCATGGTCTTTACGTTGTCTACGTCATCGTTCTACGTCGGCGGCGGCGTGCTTTACGTCGCGTCGAAGCATGCGGCGCTTGGCCTGATGCGCCAGCTCGCCAACGAACTGGCGCCGGATATCAGAGTCAACGGCGTTGCTCCCTCGGGCACGGCGACCAATCTCCGCACTGCGCCGTCACTGATGGGAAATAATCAAGCCCCAGCCAGCCCTGTCGGCGCGGGCCGCAGCGCCGGAGTTGCCAACAACATCCTCAACTTCAACATCGCCCCCGAAGATCACGCGTCTGCCTATGTGCTGCTGGCGTCGTCCCAGTCAAAAACCATGACCGGCACCGTGCTGCACACCGACGCCGGGCGCGGGGTGATGACTTTTAGCGGCCGGTAATCTCTGTGCCCGTGGTTTGCGGGCCTGTTTAAGACGACCAAAACCTTGGAAAAAGCCGCGACGACTATGTATTGCGAGCTAGTACGAAAGGGGCTGGCCTGACGAGTTTAGACGAGTGTAGGCGTATTGGGGACTGATCAGCGCCACTTCGGTCCTTCATATCACCTGCACATTTGGACGTTGTCAGGGCTGAAGACGTGAATTTCGTTTTGGCTTTGTAGCGTTGGAGCTAGAATCAACGAATCTATGCCGAAGCTAGTGTAGTGTCTCCTGTGAGGGGGAGCATGTTGTTTTCCTGGCGGCTGATCCTAATACTTGCATTTCCGCCAGCGGCTCTAGGGGCCGCCAGCGCCGAACGTGAGAAATTAGATGTTGCGCGAACCGTTATCAAGAAAGCGGATGAGCTAATCAGACCAGGCGTTTACGAAGGCTCCCTTCGCGTCGGCGGGTTGGATCGTTGGTTCATTGTTCACACTCCGCCCGGCTACTCGCATAAGGGCACGCAAAGGTTGATTATCGCGCTGCACGCCGCTCACGGCAGCATGGCCACCATGGACGATGGCCGCAACGACCTGAGGACTCTCGCTCGTGAGCGCAATTTTGTCTTGGTATTCCCCAACGGCCAAAACTCACGGGAGCATCGCACCGGCAGATCGTTTTGGAACGCAGATTTCTGCTGCAATGAGGCGATGACTAGCGGCATCGACGATGTCGAGTTTATCACTCGTATGACCGATTTTCTGATCAAGGCGATGAGTATCGATTCTCGCCGCATCCACGTTCTAGGTTTATCCAACGGCGGCATGCTGGCGCAAAAGATAGCAGCCGAAGCTCCTGGGCGCTACGCCTCATTTGTATCGATGGCCGCGGTGCCCGGCTATTACAAGAATGGAAAAAAGTGGGTTTATACGATGACCAAGCCGGCGCCCGTCATGCTGATGCACGGTACCGCAGACCGCGTTGTCGATTTCCACGGCGGCGTGTTGGACAACATCCCGGCGCGCAAGACGCTATCATTTCACGAATCGCTGCGAACATGGGCCGTTCTCAATGGCTGTAGCAGCGATCCGCCGACGGAGAAACGTGAATCAGTTTCAGGTCACAAAGGTCTAGCACGCGAGCTGCGCGAGATTAGCTATCGAAACTGCGGCGCGGCGACCGTCGGAGTTGCGGTCGAAGGCGTCGGCCATGTTTGGTTTGATGTTGAAAGCTCGGGGTTCAGAGGCACGCAGCGCGCGGTTGAATTTTTTCATGCTCATCCGAGGTAGAATTTTGCTTGAGCGCGTGGCGGGCGGCTGCTAAGGAACAGCCGCCCGCTGCGTCTCATTTATGATTCAACCATCACGTCGATGATCGCCGGTTTGCCGCTCTGGTTGGCTTCCATGCCGCGCTTGAGCGCCTCCTGAAGTTTTTCCGGATCCGCCACCTGCTCACCGTAGCCGCCGACGGATTCGGCAATCTTGACGAAATCCGGCGCGTTGATGTGGGTGCCGTGATAAACGCCGATCTCCGCGGCGATGCCATCGGGATACATTTTGTGATGCATGCCCTGCATGGCGGCGTATTTCTTGTTGTTGAAGATCACTGTCATCGTCGGTAGGTTGTAGTCGCGTGCCGCGCCGAGGCAGCCCAGCGCCGGGTTATAGAGAAATGCGCCGTCACCGATTAACGTCACGACCTGGCGCTCCGGTTTTCCCAGCTTAAGGCCGAGCGAAAGACCCAACCCCTGTCCGAGACCGCCCTGGCGCGTAAACAACGTCTGCGGATGGTTTTGCACCAGGTGCTGGCGCAGCGTTGCCGTGTGGGTGGTCACTTCGTCGATGTAAATCGTGTCCTTGGGCATCACCGCGTTGAGCGCCGCGCACACCCACACCGGATCGATCGGCGTCTTCTTGCGCGCCGCCGCCTGGGCGGCATCTCGTTTTTCGACCATCGCGTTGTGCGCCGCGGTTAACTGCTGGCGCCGCGCTTCCACGGCCGCTTTGTCGACAGTGGCGGCGGCGGCGAGATCGCGCAGCGTCTGCGCCATGTTGCCTTCCAAGTACATGTCGGCTTGCAGGCTTTGGTAAGCCATCGCCGCATTGTGCGGCGCCTCGTCGACAATCGCGGTGAATGCCTTGGGCGGCCGGTTGCTCGGCGGATACCACGGCACGCGCACCCGAACGACGATCGCGAGATCCATGTCGTTCCAGAACGGTTTTATGTCAGTGCCCTGATAGCACACATGATCCTTTGGAAAGTTGGCGAAGAGCGCGCCGGGTTTTTCAATCACCGGCAGGGCGAACTTCTCGCACAGCGCCACCAGCGCCTGGTAGGTTTCGACTTCTCGGCCGGCGCCCTCGGTGAGCACCACCGGGTGCTTCGCTTTCGAGAGCTGGGCCGCGAGCTTTTCGATATCCTCGGGCGCGGTGAGCACACGCGGTGCCGGCGGAACCACGCGGGGATTTTTCGGCGGTGTCCAGGCGCCCATTAAAGTCTCTGTCGATACTGATAAATAGGTCGGCCCGGCCGGTTGCCGCTGCGCCAACTCGCCGGCGCGGATGATCGCTTCGTGGAGCGTGTGCGGGCTGCCCGCCACCGAGCCGTACTTGACGATCGCGTCCACCAAGTGCGTCGTGCCGCCGACGATGCTCAAGTTGCCGATCCACTGCGCGCCGGGATCAAACTCCGGCTGCTCACCGTAGGTCATCGACTCGCCGGAGATGACGACCATGGGCACGCCGGCAACAAAAGCGCCGTGGATGCCCATGGCGCCTTGCAAGAGACCCGCGCCGGCATGCAACAACACCACTTGCATTTTGCCGGTGGCCATCGTGTAGCCGGCGGCGATGTCGACGGCCAAGGTTTCGTGCCAGACGTCCAACAGCTTGGGGCCGCTCTTTTTCCTGTGGATCTGGTCCGCCATCGCTTCCCAGACCGGCGCCCATTCGGTGCCCGGCGATGACAAAATATATTCGACTCCGAGCCTGCGACAGGCGTCGACTATGGCTTCGCCGCCATCGTATTGGTTTTTCATGGTCTTTCTCCAAGCGACTATTGTGGCGCGCACCTTATCACGCTCAAACGCCCAAGACCAACAGGTGTCCATGGTGATGGCGTCGCAGTTACCGTGGCACTCAGAGTAGGGTCTGATTGACACCTCATAGGTTCGGCGATATAGCTCGCGTCAGCGAAATCACTGTGAGATAAGTCATGGCTCAGCTTGAAGATAAATTCGTCGCCGTCGACGGCCTAAAACTGCGCTACTTAGAAGAAGGTTCGGGACCATCCGTGTTGTTTCTCCACGGCGCCTCGCTCGGCAGTTCGGCGGACGTATTCCGGCGCAATCTCGGGCCGATGGCCAAGGCCGGATTTCGCGCGGTGGCCTTTGACTATCCTGGCTTTGGTCTTTCCGACGTGCCGGCCAAGCAAAGCACGGCGCAGCAAAGAAACTCCATCCCGAAATTTATCGATGCCGCCGGTCTGGGTAAGACCGCGTTGATGGCTCATTCACGCTCGGGCGGGTTTGCGATCCAGCTTGCGCTCGATGACCCCAACCGCTATTCCCACGTCGTCATTCTCGGCACCGGATCGCTGCTGCCACCCCAGACCCAAGAGCAAGTCGGCAAGTACGAAGCGGTGCAAGCCCGCGTCGACCGCGAGATGGCGCAAAAGGAACCGACGGTCGAAGACGCGCGCAAACTTTTGCAGGCGGACACGTTCAATCATAGCCTGATCTCGGACGAGGATGTCGCGCTGCGCCACCGCAGCATGATCGGCCGCAACTTCAAAGCCCACCAGGACCGCCAAGAGCACGACGCTCCGGCGGGCGGCGGCGCTGCGGCCAAGCCCTTGTGGCAAAGACTCACCGAGCTCAAGATGCCGCTATTGATGATCTTTGGCCGTGAAGACCGCGCCCACGCCGGCGAACGCGCCGAATTGCTCAAGACAATGCAGCCACAGATCAATCTCCATATTGTCAACGGCTGCAAGCACATGGTGCATTGGGACGCTTTCGACGACGTGATGCGTTTGGGCGTGCCGTTCTTGAAAAGTTAGCGTTATATTTGCCCACCCAAAGCAGTCTGCGCGGCTACAAATGCCGATCCAGAAAAAAATCAGCGGGCCGGCGCATCAAGCGCTTCGGGTTGTCGTCAAAGCTAGTGTAGCATTGCAACGAGTAATCTGAGCATTGACCCGAAGTTTTTCGTCTACCGACGCAGAGTTCAAATGGCACGACCGCACGCCAGCAACAACGGTTCGAAACAGCTGTTTTTCAGCCATGCTTACGAGCACTATTTCCCCGATGGCGAGTTCGGGGGCTACGATGCGTTCTTGAATGCAGGCGGTGAGAGTGTCAAATCGGAGCGCAGAACCCATGTGGTGGTCCAAAGACGCCCGAGTGGATCGCCGCGCGACGGCGAGCGCGCCTTTGTCATCAAAAGTTACTACTACCCGTTTTTTCCGAGCATCAGGACCGGCTTTCAAAAATCCAAAGCCGAACGTGAGTACCTGGGTTTAGCATACCTAAAGCAAGCCGGCCTTTCGGCGGCCGAGCCCGTGGCGTTTGGCTCAGCGCGAAGTTGGCTCGGATTGGTGCAATCCTGTTTTGTCATCACGATTTTCGTCGAAGGCTCGATCAATCTCGCCCAGTGGCGCAAGGAATGCACCTCTCAACCGGGGCACAATTGGGCTCAGAGCGCTTTTGTCGTCGAGCAGATCGGATCCATGTTTCGGCGCTTGCATGAGGAGCGATTTTTCTTGTTTGCGACCAAGCCCAAGAACATTTTGATTCGTCACGCGTCCACAGAAAAGCCGGAACTGTTCTTTATCGACGTCCCATACTCGAGGAGCGTGCGTTGGAACCCGGTGGCCCGTTGGGCCCAAGCTCGCGATCTCGGGATGTTTCTTGGCAATTTCTACCCCGCTTTAACCGAACGCGAAACCGCCGCGTTCTATCAGGGCTACCTGCCAGACCCATTGGGTGGTTCTGAGTCGCTGCTGCACACCCAGGTAGACCGAGTCACCCGCTCAACCCAGCATCGCACGCCGTTGAAGGCGGTTTTCTACCCGCTTAAGCGCGCTTGGAAAAGTAAGGCCTGCTGGTTCTGACCTTTCATGTGCCCGGTTTCGCTGTTAAGCTGACTCACGTGCAGGATTGATTCATGGACCAGGATATTCTATCGCGCTACAACAGCGCGGAAGGCGCAGCCGACTACACAAAGAAGTTCGAGCGCCATTGGACCGAGCGGGTCAACAACTGGAACGAGCAGCGCCTACTCAAACGCTTGCTCGAGCCGGTGGCCTTGGAAAATTCCGCTGCGCCGGCGCTGGATTTGCCGTGCGGCTATGGCCGGTTGTTCTCGGTGCTGGGCGATCTAAAGATGCCTGTGATAGAGGGCGATTGGAGTTTTCATTTGCTCAGTGCCGCCCGCTTTTTTCATGGCCGCGAAAGCCGCACGGTTTTGCCGGCTGGCTATGTGCGCGCCACGGCTCTCAACCTGCCGTTCAAAGATCGCGCCTTTGGGCTGGTGTTATCCGTGCGTCTATGCCACCACATCCGCGAGCATCAGGAACGTCTGCAATACCTGCGCGAGATCATGCGCGTCAGTAGCAAGTGGCTGATCTTCACCTACTTCGACGCCGATTCCGTTAAGAACCGCACCCATGAGTTTCGCCGCCGCTTCAATGGCAAGCGATCGAAATGGACGCTGGGTCCCCGAGAGGTGTTAGAGCTTAGTCGAGCGGGCGGCTTTGAGTTGGTGCGCTCCGAGTGGATGTCGCGCTTTTTCTCCGGTCACCGCTATGTCTTGATGCGGCGGATCGATTAACGGCTAGGCCCAATCATCGTCAGAATCTCACCTGTGGTGCGCACTCGCGCCATGCGCGGGAAAATCAAATCCATCAATGCATCGTGGGCGCGTGGGTCGTGGCTCGTGGCGCAGCCGTCACGGGCGATGATCAAGTTGTAATCGTAATCGCGCGCGGCGAATACCGTGGCGCAGACCCCGACGTCGGTAGACCCTCCTGAGATAATCAGCGTGTCAATGCCGCGGGTGCGTAGCGCCAGATCGAGATAGGTCTGGTGAAACGCGCTATAGCGGCATTTGGGAATATAGTAGTCATCCGGGCGCGGTTCCAATTCTGCGATCACCTGCGAGCCCCCGTCGCCAGACAGCGCATGCGGCTTGCGCCACGCGACTTTGCCATCCGCCCAAGGTTTCAGACTCGTGTCGGTGTCGGTGATTAAATTTGATGCCGTCGCACCACTCGGGTGATGACTCGCCATGGCAAAGAACATCGGCATCCCGCTGGCCCGGCCGGCTTTCATCAAACGCACGGCATTGGCGACCATCGGCGCCTTCTTCGCCCTCGCCTTCTCGTCGCCGCTGTGAATGAAGGAATTGAGCAGATCGAAAAACAGAATGGCGCTTTTGCTGATATCAAAGTCGTTGACGTCCATTGGGAGATTACTTGCACTGATAGCCGTCTTTGCAGTGAATGCCTAACTCGCGCTGCACTTCGCGCAACAACGCGACGTCGGCCACCTGTGAGATGGGAATCTTGTTGGTATCCATGCCCAGGCGGCTGCCCGATAGCTCCATGTTCAAGCGCATGCCTTTGTCGGTGAAGCCGCCCGGGTCTTCGCCACTGATTGCCGGCAGCAGCAACTTGGTCGCCCCGATGGCGATGTCGGCATTCATTTTCAATTCCTTGGCGGCCACCTGCGCCGCTTCTTCGGGATTCTTGCGAATTTGCAACATGGCGCGGATGTGCGCGCGCAGCCAGCGCTTAATCAAATCGGGATTGTCGCGGATCACCTCGTCGTGCACCGACATGCCGGAAAACGGCACCGGATAAACGTCGGCGGAGTTCATCAAGATGCGGTAACCTTTGCCGGTGAGAAAGGCCGCCACGTCGGGATTCACTGCCGAGCCCGCCACGGTGCCGGGCTCCATGCCGAGAACGCGTGCTTGCGAATCGCCGCTCCGCAGTAAGTTCACGTCGCGCCCAGGCTCCAAGCCAAGTCTTTTCAATATCAAACGCGAGGCAATATCGTTGCTCGAACCGGGTGTGGAGATCGAAATCGTTTTGCCCTTGAGGTTTTGCGCCGCGGTGATTTCCGGACGCACCACCAGTTGAAACGTCGAAGTCTTGTAGGAGAAAAACATCGCCTTCACCGGCGAACCGCGCAGAGAAGCCGGTAGCGCCGATCCGGCAGTCGCGAAATGAACTTCTTTGGCAAGCAGCGCCGGCAGGGCGACCCGGACGCTGACGACCAGCAGTTTCAGGTCGATATTCTCTTGAGCGAACATCCCCTTGGCGCGGCCGAAGAGCGTCGGCAGGTAACCGAAATCGGGCGTGGAGATCGCTTGATGGATTACCATCGGCTTTTTGACTTCTTGGGCGATGGCCCGTGGGTTCAAGCAAATCGCGAGTAAGAAACTCAGGAGTAGTTTGAGCGGCATGATCGCCGATCATTAACCGCCGGCGACCGGCGTGTCAATCACGCAACTCGGCACATGTAAAAACGCCGCGCAATCTCTCCGACTGCGCGGCGCACTTACTAGCAAGCGAAATTTAAAACCGTCTACTTTAAGAAAAACCGCAGGGAGGTGGTGGCATACTGAACGAGTGGCGCAAAGTAGAGGCCGAAAACCACCGTCAAGACACTCAGCGGTATCATCAGCGCAAAGCTGTTGCGTGCTACCGCAACGGGCTTGTCCTCGGGATTGGGCGTGTCGAGAAACATCACCTTGACGATCTTCGCATAGTAATAGAGCGAGATCACGCTGTTGAGAGCGGCGACCACCGCAAGCACGATAAACTGCTGGCCGCCTTGCTTGAGCACCGCCGAGAACAGGAAGAACTTGCCAATGAAGCCCGCGAACGGAGGCAAGCCAGTCAGCGAGAAAAGAAATATGGCAAAGCAAACCGCCGGCACAATGGCGCCGCGCCAGGCTAGGCCTCGGTAGGTGTCGAGATCTTCGGTGCCGGTTTCGTTGGCAATGGTCGCGACGACCAGGAAGGCGCCGAGATTCATGATCAAATAGACCATCGCGTAGAAGAGAATCGCGCTCAACCCTTCGTTGTTGAGGATCGCCAAGCCCATCATCATGTAGCCCGCATGGGCGATGCCGGAGTAGGCCAGCATGCGCTTTAGATTCCTCTGGTTGAGCGCGCATAGATTGCCGACGGTCATGGTCACCATGCTCAAGATCAACAGCACCTGCGGCCACTCAACACCTGCGACGAAACTCCAAGCGCCGCCGTCGCCTAGCTTCGAAATGCCGGGAAAGAAAAAGCGGATCATGATCGCGATACCGGCGGCGTTCGAGGCCACCGACAAAAAGCCGGTGAAAGGCGTCGGTGCTCCTTGGTACACGTCGGGCGACCACATATGAAATGGCACGAAAACAATCTTGTAGCCGAAGCCCGCCAGGATAAAAATCAAAGCCAGGAACAAAGCCGTCTTGCTCGGTTCGCCTTGCCCCAGGGCGGCGTGGATAGCAGCGTAGTCGAGGCTGCCGGTCATGCCGTAAACCCAGCTCATACCGTAAATCATCGTGCCCGAAGCGACGCCGCCATAAATTAGATACTTCAAGGCGGCTTCGCTCGAGCGCCGATTGCGCGGCAAAAATCCCGTCAACACGTAGGACGTCAAGCTCACCAGTTCCAACGATAAGTAGGCCATCAGCAAATTATGCGACGAGGCCATGAAAAACATCCCGAGGGTGCAAGTCAAAAGCAGCGCATAATACTCCGCGTGGTACACCTGCTTGATCTCGTTGCTGCCGAGCGACATCCAAATGGCCAGTAGCGCGGCAACCAGACCGAAGACCTTGAAGAATAGACTAAAGTTATCGAGGACGATCATCCGGTGAAACAGCCAACCGGATTGAGCGCTGTAGAGGTCCAACGTGCAGATCAACGACGCCACACAGCCGCTTACGGCCAAGAGCGCGGCCCCCTTGCGGTTGCGCGCGATCAAGTCGGCGATAATGATCAGCAGTATCGTCGCCGAGAGCAGAATCTCGGGACAAGAGAATGTCAGGCTCGCTACGTTCTTTAAGTCCATAATTAGCCGGGCTAGCTGCGCAGGTGCGGCACGATCAGTGAGTTCAGGTTATCCAGCGATGCTTTAAGGAGATCGAGGACCACCGTCGGATAAATGCCAACGACGATAACGATGATGCCCAGCGGCACCAGCGTGAAAATTTCGCGGCCGTTGATTTCCGGCATCTTCAAATATTTTTCGTTGGGCGGTCCCAGGTAGACGCGCTGAATGGTCCACAGCAGATAGCCCGCCGTGAGAACAACGCCGCTGGCGCCCAAAATCGTCAGTCCCGGATACTTCTGCCAGGTGCCCAGCAAGACGAGCACCTCCGAGATAAACCCGGAGAGACCCGGCAAGCCCATGGACGCGAAGAATGCCAACGCCGTCGCGCCGGTGTACACTGGCATGATCGCTGCCACGCCGCCGAAGCCTTCGATGTCCCGATGATGCGCGCGGTCGTAGATCACACCGACCAACAGGAACAGCATGCCGGTGATGGTGCCGTGGTTGAACATCTGCAGCACCGCGCCGTTGATGCCCTGGCTGGTCATGCTCGCCATGCCGAGCATGACGTAGCCCATGTGACTGACGCTGGAGTAAGCCACCAGTTTCTTCAAATCCTTTTGCGCCATGGCGCAGAAGGCGCCGTAGATAATGTTCCAAGCGCCCAGCGCGCCCAGGAACCAATAGGCCATGTCGGCGGTGGCCACCGGCAACATCGGGAAGTTGGTGCGCAAGATGCCGTAGGTTCCCATCTTGAGCAGCACGCCGGCCAGAATAACCGAGATCGCCGTCGGCGCCTCGACGTGCGCGTCGGGCAGCCAAGTGTGAAACGGAAACGCCGGGATCTTGATGGCAAAGCCGATGAAGAGCGCCATCCAGATCACATGCTGGAAGCCCCAGCCCCATTGATCGAACGGCCAAACTCCCAGCGGCTTGGTGCCGTACTGACTTGCGTTGGCCATCATCACGCGCATGTCGAAAGTGTGCGGTTCGACGGTGAAATAAAGCGCGAGAATCGCCAGCAGCATCAAAACGCTGCCAAACAACGTGTAGAGGAAAAACTTGATCGCCGCATACTCGCGCCGCGGTCCACCCCAGATGCCGATGAGAAAATACATCGGCAACAGCATGACTTCCCAAAAAATGTAGAACAAAAAGAAATCCAGCGCGCAAAACACGCCCATCATGCCGGCGTCGAGCATGAGAAACAGCGCGAAGTAGCCCTTGACGGCCTTTTCGATGCCAAAGGAAGCAAAGATGCAGATAAAGCTTAACAACGCGGTCAATAAAACCATCGAGATGCTCACGCCGTCGACGCCCATAATGTAACTGATGTTGTAAGTAGGGATCCAATAGTAGTCTTCGACGAACTGGAAACCCGGCTTGCTGCGATCGAAATTATTGAACAGCCACACTGCCATTAAGAGCGGCGGCACAGTGACGGCGGCGGCGGTCCAGCGAATCAGATTGTGCGCCGCGCTGGGCAGCATGAGAATCAAGATCGCTCCCGCCAGCGGGATGAAAGTCATGTAGGTGAGGATGTTGTCCATCTTCTAAAAACTCCCTGAGAATCAGCTCCAGTAGCGGAGCTTGACGTAGATCGCCACCACGATGGCGATCAAGATACCGTAGAGATAGCTGTTGATGTTGCCGGTTTGGATGCGGCGAAACTTGTTGCCGAACCAGTAAGTCACGTTGGCCACCGCGTTGACCAGGCCATCGACGATGTACTTGTCGAAGGCGCCGTTGACGATGGAGACCCAGCGGGTGATGGTGGCGCTGGCGTTGACGATGCCGTCGACGATGTACTTGTCGAAGGCCGACAAGAACTGGGCGAGCAGCAAGCAGCCATTGACGAAAACCGCTTGGTAGATCTCATCCAAATACCACTTGCGGTCGAACAATCGGTAAAACCGGCCGCCGCCGAGATTGACGAAGACATTGGGCGACAACGACTCTTTGCGGTACATCAGGTATGCCAGGAATGCCCCGAAGGAAGCCACGCAGACCGATACGGCCATCAGCGTCCATTCGGCGGCGTGCGAGCCGTGATGTTCGCCATGTTTGATGACCGGCTCGAGCCAATGCGCAAACTGGCTGCCACCCAGCACTGCGGGCAATCCGATGAATCCCGCCAACACGGCGCCGATGGCGAGAATCACTAGCGGCATGGTCATGACGCTCGGCGACTCATGCAGGTGTTCCTGAGTGTGATGATCGGCGCGGCACTTGCCGTAGAAAGTCATGAAGAGTTGCCGGAACATATAGAAGGAGGTCATCCCGGCGCCGCACAGTGCCAAGAACCAGATCACTTCATGGTGCCCGGAAAACGCCAACCAGAGAATCTCGTCCTTGGAAAAGAACCCTGCCAATGGCGGGAAGCCAGCGATCGCCAGCACTGAAATAAAAAAGGTCGCGTAGGTAATCGGCATCCACTGCTTGAGGCCGCCCATCTTGCGCATATCCTGCTCGTGGTGCATGGCGTGAATCACACTGCCCGAGCCCAGGAACAAGCAGGCTTTGAAAAACGCATGGGTCATCAGGTGAAACACCGCGGCCGAGTAGGCGCCGACACCGATGCCGATGAACATGTAGCCCAATTGGCTGACCGTGGAATAGGCGAGAACTTTTTTGATGTCATATTGTGTCAGCGCGATAGTCGCCGCCACCAACGCCGTGCAGACGCCCACTACCGCGATCAGTTGCAGCGTCTCCGGTGCCATCGAAAAGAACACATTCATGCGCGCGGTCATGTAAACACCGGCGGTGACCATGGTCGCGGCATGGATCAGCGCGCTCACCGGTGTCGGCCCGGCCATGGCGTCCGGCAGCCAGACAAACAGCGGAATTTGCGCCGATTTGCCGGTGGCGCCAACGAATAGAAAGAACGTCGCCAACGTCACCACCGGCCAGCCCCACAGCGTCATGTCTTTGATCGACGGCGCCCATTTGATCATCTCGCGAAACGTCAGCGAGCCATGCCCTTGAGCGTCGAGGGACCAGAACAAAAGAAACATGCCAAGCACGAAGCCGAAATCGCCGACCCGGTTGACGATGAATGCTTTATTGCCGGCACGCGCGTTGTTGTGATCGCTGTACCAGAAGCCGATCAACGCGTAGGAGCAAAGGCCCACGCCTTCCCAGCCAACGAACAGCAAGAGCAAGCTGTCGCCCAACACCAGCGTCAACATCGACGCCATAAAAAGATTGAGATACGCGAAAAAGCGCCAGAACGCTTTGTCGTCGTGCATGTAGCCGGTGGCGTAGATGTGAATCAATCCGCCGATGCCGGTGACCACGAGAATCATCACCGCCGATAGCGGATCGACCAGAAACGCCATATCGACCTTGAGCGAGCCGAGGTTGATCCAGGTGTAAAGATTGTCGATCAGAAAGCGCTTTTCCGGCGGCAGCCCCTTGAGAGTTAGAAAGGCGTTGACAGCGAGGCCAAAAGCGATAATGACCGGCGCGCAAGCCAGCACGCTGATAGCGCCCTTACCCAGGCTCTTCTGAATCTTTGCGCCCAGCAAGCCGTTGACGATCGCCCCCAGCAGCGGCAGAAACACGATCCAGCGGATGAAGTCTGTTTGAATCGGGCTGTCCATTTTAGATTTTGGATTTAGTTCCGGTGCTACAAAGTCTCGGTTCCGTTAGTAACGATTTGATCTCCGACCCGATACGTTGCATTGCCTTAGCAGAAAAACCACCGTTCTGCCTTCGACAATCCAAAACCCAAAATCGAAAATCCAAAATTCTAGTCTCGCATGGTTTCCGCGGCTTCCACATCGATTGTGTGAAAGAGTTGGAAGATCGCCAAGACGATCGCTAAACCCACCGCTGCTTCTGCTGCAGCCAGCATGATCACGAAAATCGCGTAAAGCTGCCCGTCGCTGTTGCCGCTGCCAAAGTGGGAAAAAGCGACGTAATTGATGTTGGCGCTGTTGAGAATCAGCTCCACGCCCATCAGCACGCTGATCGCGTTTCGCCGGGTGAGCACGGTAAAGAGCCCCAAACAAAACAGGATCGCGCCGATAATGAGATAGGAAGACAGCTGGTCCGGAGCGAAGGGCATGGCTACTCTTTGATCTCCTTGCGAGAAATAGCCACCGCCCCGATCATTGCCGCCAATAGGATCACCGAAGCCAAGATGAACGGCAGCAGGTAATCATAGAGGAACGCATCGCCGATTTTCGCTGTGGTCGCCACATACACCACTTCTTTGGCTTTGACCCAACCGGTCCCTTTGACGGTTTCTACCAAGAAATAACCCAAGACAAGGATCACAGCCAAAGCCGGCAGGCGCCCCGCGGCGCGATTGGTGATCGCCACGTCGGTAATCCGGTGCGTTAACATGACCGCGAAGAGAATCAATACGAGAATGCCGCCGACGTAAATCAGCACCTGAGTGGCAGCGACGAAGTCGGCGCCGAGAAAAACGTACAGCCCAGCCACGCCCATGAACGTGCCGAGCAGCGAAAACGCGGAATAGATGATATTGCGCGAGAACGCAACCATCACCGCCGAGACGATGGTGATCGTTGCAATTAGATAAAAGACTGCCGTCGATACATTCATGCGCTTTTTTGTTAGGGATCTCTAGGAACCAGGAGACTTTCTGGCTCACTTATCGGAAGATCCGTCCTGGATCAAGGGGCGACAGGTTGAAACCGTGGCCGCTCGCTCTTACTCTTTCTCTGCCTCAACCCCTCCATCCGGCGTTGCGAACTCAGCCAGATACTTTCCCCCGATTTCAACCTTCGCGATCAACTTAGGTTCGGTCTCGCCGCCCTTTTTGGGCTTGTAAAGGTTCTGCGGCTGCGGCGCAAAGTGGCGCACCAAACCGGCTGGATTGTAGCTCGCACCCTCAAACTCTTGCGAATGGCGGATCGCACCGGTCGGACACACCTCCGAGCACAGCCCGCAGTACATGCATTTGCAGACATCGATATCAAAAGCGGTAAACTGCCGCTGCTTGGTCTCTTTGTCCATCTCGATACCGATGGTAATGCAGGTAATCGGACAGATCCTCTCGCATGCCAAGCAACCCGTGCAAATATCGAGATCGACCTCGAGAATGCCGCGGTAGCGATGCGGCAAGGTCTCCTGAATCGGCACCGGAATCTTGTCGGGATATTGAATCGTCATCGGTTTTCGCACCAGGTGCGAAAACGTGATCGACATCCCTTCGAACGTCGACGCCACCGTGTGTTTGATGTCGTTTATGTAGCTCGCAATACCCATAGATTTAACCGCCTAAATCTGCGGCTTCAGATACATTTCCGGTTTCGCCTCGCGGATCTGGAAGGCCACACGGCGGAAAAAATTGATGATCGTGGCAATTGCAAAGCCCAGCGTGATGGCGCCAAAAACGCGCTGCATCTGGGCATCCATGAACATGAAACCAACCGTGCCTAGCAAGCAGACAAAGGACAGCGGCACCATATACTTCCAGCAGAGCGCCATCAGCTGGTCGACGCGCACGCGCGGCAGCGTGGCACGAATCCACATGGCGACGAACACCCAGAAATAAGCTTTCAGGAAAAATACCACGAATTGAGCGATTCCTTTGAGCACTGGAAAACTCTCGAAGATAGGCAGCGGCGGCACCCGCCAGCCGCCCATGAACAGCGTCGTGGCGACGGCGCCGATAACGTACAAATTGCCCCACTCAGCGAAGAAGAAAAACAGGAAGCGCATGCCGCTATATTCGGTTACATAGCCGGCAACGAGCTCAGACTCGGCTTCGGGTATATCGAATGGTGTGCGGTTGCCTTCGGCAAGAGCCGCAGTGAAATAGAGAAAAAATGCGCAAAACGTAAATGGATTATGAAACATAAACCAGTCCCAAGGACCCCAGCCTTGGGCTTTGATGATGCCTTGCATGCTCAGTGTGCCGGCGAGAAAAACCACGCAGAGAATCGCCAGGCCGGCGGGAATCTCATAGCTCACGATCTGCGCCGCCGAACGCATGCCGCCAAGCAGCGACCATTTGTTGTTGGACGCCCAGCCTGCCATGAGGATGCCGACGACCACCAACGAGGTCACGGCGAGAATGTAAAGAATTCCAATATTGAGATCGGCGACGATCAAATGCTCGCCAAACGGAATGACCACGAAGGTGCAGAGAAAACCCATGAACACGACATACGGTGCCAGCGAGAACAGCTTGCCGTCAGCGGCCGCCGGGATCAAATCTTCTTTGAGGAGGTTTTTGATGCCGTCGGCAAGCCACTGCAAAATTCCTTGCGGCCCGACACGGTTGGGACCGATGCGCGATTGCATGCGCGCCCAAACCCGCCGCTCGAGCCAGCTCGTCACGCCCGCCAGCGGCGCGACAAAAGCCGAGAGTACGACCAGTGCGACCACGACCATCGCAATCGCATAGACAACTTCTTTGGGCATACCCTGAAAGGCGCCCTGCTGCATCAGTTGATCGATGTAGGCTTGCATGAATTGCTCAATAATTACCGATCGATTTCCGGCGCGTCAACGTCGAGGCTGCCGATCAAGGCAATCAAATCCGCTACCATTATACCTTTACTGAGCTTGTCGATGATCGCCATGGCGGTGTAAGACCCCGTGCGAATGCGCACGCGATAAGGATACTCGCTACCGTCGCTGACTACGTAAAAGCCCATGTCGCCGCGCGGCGCTTCGACGCGCGCGTAGCACTCGCCCGCCGGCGGACGAAACTTGCGCGGCACTTTGGCGATCGCCGGCCCCTTTGGCATCATCCTCAAACACTGCCTGAGAATCTTGACGCTTTCCCGCATCTCTCGAATGCGCACCCAGAAGCGATCGTAGCTATCGCCCAGCTGACCGATCTCCGCCATACCGATGGGCACTTCGAAATCCAACTCGGGATAGACGGAGTAGGGCATGTCGCGCCGAATGTCCCACTTGACGCCGGAGCCGCGCAGATTGGGCCCGACTAAATTATAGGAAAAGGCGTCCTCCTTGCTGATGACTGCGACACCGGCCAAACGCTCGTGAAAAATCTTGTTGCCCGAGAGCAGCCGGTTGAACTCTTCGACGATGGGCTCGAAGTGATCGAGAAATTCTAAGATGCGGGTGCAGGTCTCGGGCAAGATGTCGTAGCCGACGCCGCCAATGCGAATGTAATTGTAGGTCAGCCGCGCACCACAAATTTCTTCCATCAAATTGTTGATGGTTTCGCGCTCGCGCAGCGCGTGCACGAACGGCGTCATCGCGCCGATGTCCTGACCGAAGGTACCAACCGAAATCAGGTGGCTGGCGATGCGGTTTAACTCGCAGGCGATGACGCGGCAAAACTCGCCGCGCCGGGTCACTTCCGTGCCGGCAAGCTTCTCCGCCGCCATGCAAAACGCCTGATTGGCAAACATGGCCGCCAGATAATCGGCGCGATCGGTGTAGGGCACGTAGCCGTGGTAGGTGACTTTCTCGCCGATTTTCTCGATGGAACGATGCAAGTAGCCAACGTCGGGAATCGCCTCGCTGATCACTTCACCGTCGGTCTTGACGACGAAGCGCAACACGCCGTGGGTGCTCGGGTGCTGCGGCCCGACGCTGATCGTCATGTCTTCGGTGTAAAAACCGGTTTCTGCTTGAGCGGCTTGACTCATCGCCAACCTATCGCAAAAGTTTTTCTACCAGCGGCGCGCGCTGGGTGCTGATGCCGTCGTATTCTTCCTGCTCGACATAGTCTTTGCGCAGCGGATAACCGACCCAATCGTCCGGCAGCATGATGCGGCGCAAATCGCTGTGGCCTTCGAAAATCACGCCAAAGAGGTCGTACACCTCGCGCTCAAACCAGTTGGCGACTTTCCACACGCTCTCGACCGTGGCGACTTTCGGGTTGTCGCGCGGCAGGTCGACCTTGAGCACGATCTGCTGATTCTGCGAGTAAGAGAATAAATGGTAGACGACTTGAACGATTTCTTCCTTGGGCCAGTCGAGCGCCGTCAGGTCCGACAGCACTTCGAACTTATGCATCACGGTGTCGCGCAAGAAACGGCAGACGTCGACGATGACGGATTTGTCGACCTTCAAATAGGGCTCTTGAACGTCGCCTTTGAAGTCGTGGACCTGGTTGCCGAAGCGAAGCTCCAGCTGCGCGAAGATATCCTGGGCTTCCATCGCTTAGGCTTGAGCCTCAGCCTCGTCCGCAGCCGGACGGGAAGTCTTAACCAACCAGCGCTCGCGCATCATCTTGTCCTGAATGCGCAGCAAGCCTTCGGTGAGCGCTTCTGGACGCGGCGGACAGCCGGGCACATAAACATCGACGGGAACAATCTTGTCGACGCCTTTACAGACGGAATAGGCCAGTTGGAAAAGACCGCCGCAATTGGAGCAGCTGCCCATCGAGATGACATATTTCGGATCGGGCATCTGATCGTAAAGCAGCTTGGTGCGCTTGGCCATCTTGTAAGTCAAGGTACCGGCGACGATCATTAGATCCGATTGCCTCGGCGTGGCGCGCGGCACAGCGCCGAAACGATCCAAGTCCGCGCGCGGGCCGCCGGTCTGCATCAGTTCAATGGCGCAGCAGGCCAGGCCGAACAGCATGTACCACTGAGAGGAGGCTCGCCCCCAGTTGAGCAGGTCGTCCACCTTCGTCGTAAATACCGTTTCTGGCAATGAATTAATGAGAGGTTTCATCCGGATACTCCAACTACCGAGGTGTTAGACTCTGACCTTCTTGATCCAGTCGAGATCTCCCTTGACCCAGGAGTAGACCAAACCGAGGAACAGCACTCCCACAAAGATCAACACCTTGATCAACGCCGTGACGCCTTCGCCGGCCGCGATCGCATCCTTGAAAACCACCGCCACGGGGACGATAAACGCAATTTCGACCTCAAAGATAATGAAAATAAGCGCCACGAGATAGAACCGGATGTTGAAATTAACCCAGGCGCTGCCGGTGGACGGCTCACCGCATTCATAGGTCGAAAGCTTGCGCGTTTGCGGATTGGCCGGCCGCAATAGCTTGCCTATCAACAGGTTGACACCGACAAACCCCAGGCCCAGTGCGGTGAACACGAGCACATTCGCGAAATCGAATAACATATAAAATTTCCGTAGTTAGACTCGAAGCGCGGCCAAGGGCACATATACACACAAAAGCACCACGGAATCAACTGCATTGCCGCGTTAGCGCGCCTGCGGATTTGCGCTGACAGGAGTTTTTGACTAGAGTCAGCGACGTTCCCTGTCAACTCCGCGCTTGCGATACGATTTTCTAATGACAAACCCCTTTTATTTGGGTCCGACTTTGGGCCGCAAAACGACGCTGAGACTTGTCTTGCTGGTAGGGGCCATTCTCATGTTCGCTTCGGCCGCCGCCGGGCAAAGCAAAAATCTTACGGTCCGCACCGCTTATAGCGCGCTTTCCGCCGGCATCGGCACGCTTTGGTTGACCCAAGAGGATAGCCTATTCAAGAAACATGGTTTGGATTCGAACTTGATCTACATCCGCGGCGGCACCACCGCGGTGCAAGCGCTCTTGGCCGGGGAGATTCAGTTTGCCCACCTGTCACCGGCACCGATGCTCAGGAACCCGACCTTGAACTTTGATTCTGCTGAAGAACCAAAAGAATGCTTCGACAAGCTCACCATGAACGGTTTTTTCATGAACGAATTTAACTCCGAATCCGTTCGTCCTGAGCTTGTCGAAGGACTCCGGATGGGTTTTTCAGCAGAATCGACCTTGAACGTTGAACCTTGAACGGAGGTTTTATGCGCATCGAAACCGAACGTAAAGTAAAACGCTGGCGCGAACAGCGCTGGATTTTAGATCAAGTCATTCAGACCCGCGGCATCGATTGGGATCAGGGGCGCACTGGAAAAATCCTGCGCAACTGCGGCCCCGCGGTGCAGAGCGATCTGCAGGAGGTTTGCCGGCGCATTCAAAAATTCTTCGATATCTCACGCGAATTTTCCCGCGCCGCGGCGCGCAAAGAAGAGCAAGCCCGCGCCGCCGAAGAACTCGGCCACTACACCGAAGCGCGCGAGCACTATTATATCGCCTCGTGCTTCTACACCAACGCCATGTGGGCGATCTACGAAGACGGCAACCCGCAGCGCATCTCGTGGCAAGAAAAAAAGCGCCACTGCTACGATAAGTTTATCAAATATGCCGGCAGGCCAATTGAACGCGTCGAGCTGCCCTACCAAGGCAAGAAAATCCAGGCAATTTTACATCTGCCGCCTGAGCGCAAAGCCAACGAAAAAGTGCCCTGCATCATGTACATCCCCGGCATGGACGGCGTCAAAGAAGACAACCCGGCGACCGGCGATCCGTTTCTTGAGCGCGGCTTTGCCGTATTTGCCATGGACGGCCCAGGTCAAGGCGAAACCCGCGAAGGCGGCATCTGCTGCACGGCGTCGAACTACGCCGACGCCGGCAAACTCGCCGCTGATTATCTCGTCAACCGGCCCGAGATCGACGCGAACCGACTTGGCGTGATGGCATCGAGCATGGGATCCTATTGGGCGCCCCGTGTGGTCGCCGAAGAAAAACGCTTCAGAGCCTGCGCCGTGCAGGGGGTCTGCATGGAGCCCGGGCAATACGCCATTTTCAACATGTCCTCGCCGACCTTCAAGCTAAATTACATGTACATGTCCGGCTACGACGACGAAGCGGCCTTTGACGAATTCGCCAAAACTCTCAGCCTCGAAGGCGTCACCGCAAAAATCACCTGTCCCTATATGGTCCTCGCCGGCGAAGACGACGAGCACTGCGATATGAAATTTGTCTATAAGTTAATGGGCGAGATACCGGCGCCGAAACTGCTCTACGTCTTCGAGGGCGAGCGCCACTCGATCCGCAACCCACGCACCCGCCCACTCGCAGTGAATTGGCTAATCGACACGCTCTCCGGCAAACCATTTAAGGCAGAGATCATTCGCATCGAGACCGGCGGCAAGGAAACGCATCGAGAATGGTAAAATCGTTGTTCGTGGCTCGTGATCGTGCTCGCCGCCACCACTAGAACATAAGCACGAGCCACGAGCCAAGAACACGAACCATGGGAATAGCCTACGGAGACCTCATCGGCGGCATCAGCGGCGACATGTTCGTCGCCGCTCTGCTCGATCTCGGCCTGCCTCTGGCGCGACTAAAGACGGAACTCAAAAAAATCCCGACCCTCCGCTTTGAGCTGCGCGCCACACGCAAGCTTGTGCATTCGATCCGCGCCACTCATTTCAAGGTTCTCTGCGCGCAAGACGAAAAGCCGCGCTCGTGGAAACAAATCCGCGAGCTGGTCCGCCGCAGCAAGCTCGATAGCCGAGCCAAAGAAACCGGACTGGAAATCTTCGCCAACCTCGCCCGGGCCGAAGCGAAAATTCACGGCGTTGCAATCGACGACGTGCATTTTCACGAAGTCGGCGCCACCGATTCCGTCGTCGACATCATGGCGGCGGCCATTGGCATACGTGAACTGAAGATTGACAGTCTCTGCTTTTCCCCAATCCCGCTGGGACGCGGCGTGACGCGATCCATGCACGGACCACTGCCGGTGCCGGGGCCCGCGACACTGAAACTCTTGCAAGGCCTGCCAACCTTCGGCGTCGACGTCGAAGCCGAGACGGTCACACCCACAGGCGCGGCGATCATCAAAACGCTCGGTAAAATCTTCGGCCCGCAGCCGGCCATGACGATTGAGAAGATTGGCTACGGCACCGGCACTAAAGAATTCACCGCGCGGCCGAATCTTTTTCGTTTACAGATTGGCCAACAGAACGAAACCGTCGAGCATGAAGAGATGCTCGTCATCGAAACCAATATCGACGACATGAACCCGCAGCTCTACGATCACGTCATGGATCGCCTCTTTGCCGCCGGTGCGCGCGATGTTTTTCTCGCGCCGATCCAGATGAAAAAAAATCGCCCGGCGACGCTCCTGAGCGTGATTTGCGCGCCAAACGAACTCGACAAGCTATCGCAACTGCTTCTGCAGGAAACCACAACCATCGGCATTCGCTACTATCCCGTAAGACGTTTAATCCTGAAAAGACAATCAAAGACGGTCAGCACTCGTTACGGCAGTGTCCGCGTAAAAGCCGTCACTCAACCCAATGGTAGCGAAAGAGTTGCGCCGGAATACGACGATCTGAAGAAACTGGCCACCGCAAAAAAAATCCCGATTCAAACCATCGCCAACGAAGTCATGCGGAGCTTCAAGAATTAGCCGCATGACGGATGCTCAAAATAACCATGAGAAGCCAGCTCGGCTCACACCGTGGGCATCGCTGCGCTTTCGCGACTACAATTTACTCTTTCAGTTAGCGCTGTTTGCCGTCACGGCGCAGCAGATGCGCCAGACCCAGAACTTTTATCAGGTCTACGAGCTTTCCGGTTCGGCGTTTCAATTGGGCATGACGGGCCTAGCGCAAGGCCTGCCAATTTTCGCCCTGGGGTTATTCGGCGGAACACTGGCAGATTTTCTCGATCGCAAGAAGCTCCTGTTGGTAACCACGTTCGGCAATCTTTTGATCGCTGTTGTTTTGGGTGTGCTTACTCTCACTGGCCTGATCCAAGTCTGGCATATCCAGGTCGGCACCGCGCTGACCTCGGCGCTCAACATCGTGCTCAACCCAACGCGCATGGCGCTGATCTCCTATCTCGTGCCGCGCTCCCATCTAACCAATGCCGTGTCGTTGAATTCGGCGATTTCCCAGGGCTCCCATTTCATCGGCCCCATGCTGGGCGGCTTGAGCATCGCTTGGATGAGCACTGGTAACGCTTATCTTTTCAACGCGCTGTTTTATCTTCCAGCGGCGCTGGCGATCCTGCGGCTGCGCGTGCCGGCGGTGGATGGTCAATCGCGCGAGCGTTTTTCTTTGGCCAGCATCCTTGGCGGTGTGAAGTTCTTGTTCTCCGAGCCCATCGTGCTTGCCATGGTGATGCTCGACTTCATCATCGTCGGGGTCGGCTACTATCGGCCGCTGCTGCCAGTGTTCGCCAAAGACATTCTTCACGTCGGCCCGGCGGGCTTCGGCGTTTTGTCGTCGGCTCCGGCCATCGGCGGCATTCTTGGCACCGTGGTTCTGCTCATCGTCGGCGACGTTAAGAGCAAGGGATTGCTTGCGCTCTGGTCGTTTCTTTCCTACGCCGTCGCGCTGGGCATTTTCGCAGTCTCAACCAATTTCATCCTCTCGATGTTGCTGCTCGGCTCGATGGGTCTGTCCAATTCCCTGCAGGCCGTGATGCGTCAGACTTCTTTCCACTTGCTCACCCCCGAGCCGGTGCGCGGCCGGGCTTTTTCCGTTTTCAATATGTTCTCGCAGGGCGCCAATGGCGTTGGCGCCACCGAAGTCGGTTTTATGGCCGCACTGCTCGGTGCGCCGGGAGCGTTGCTAGTCGGCTCTGCTGTGGGCGGACTGGTTACCTTAGGATGTTGGGCGGGCATGCCGGGGCTGCGCAAGTTCGGCACCGGCTAAACTTCTAGGATCTCAAACGACAGCGGGAGGTCCACTCGACGAGCAGACCTCCCGCTTATTACGCAAATAGTTTCGAACCGAGACTACCGGGCTTTTTCCGCGCGATAGGGTTTATGGCAGTTGCCGCAGATCTGCCCGAAAGCCTTATAGGCGTCATCGACTTGGACTTCATTCTTGGAATTGGCCGCGCTCGCCAGAGCCAATGCTTTCTTCTGGCCATCCAAAGCCGATGCCATGAAATCATTCCAGTTGGTCCAAATTTCTGGCTTGGCTTTGGAGCCGACGTCGGCGGTGCCATGCGGCCAATGTTTAGCGAAGCTCGCCAATTCCAAGCCGCCGGCGATGTCTTTGGCTTTCACGCCGATCGTCGCATAATCCTTCTTCTCCACCGCGGCCTTGACGGCTTTGCTCTCGGCGCTGAAATTTTTCATGAAGTTTTGGCGCCGCGCCAAGTAATCATCTTGAGCGAATGCAGCCGAACCGCTCGCCCAAACCAACCCGAAAAATAGTACCGCGGTAAGTGCCTTAACCATATCGTCTCCTTTTAAAAGCCTCTGTTACTTGCCGAACCAAACTGCGGCTCAAGGTAGCATAGCCAATTGGTTTTGCAATCAATGGACAGACTCGACCGGGGGATTTTGTGGATCACCCGATTGCGCTATTTGACCCGCAGGTCCTTCTGCACTTCGCGCAGCAAAGACAAGTCACGCACCGCGGACAGCGGCACCGGCTTGTCGATTTTGAGCGATGCCTTGCGCGACTCGATGGCAAACTCGTAGGTCTTGTCGACCGTGGTGCCATCGAGACTGAAAGAGGGCATGATCGAGTCGTAGGAATCGCGCGCAACATCGGCGCTCTGGCTCAACCAGCTCGCCATGATCGCAATCGTGTCGTCGCGCCGCTCGTGCATGGCCCGCAGACCGCGCAACACTGCGCGCAGCACCTTGCGCGTCTCATCGCGGTGATTCTTGAGCCGCGTGTCGGTCAGCGCCACAGCAGAGATCGGGCTGCCCACTTTTAAATCCTTCGGCCCACCCAGTAGGTTGTAGCCTTCGCGCGTCAACCGTACCGGCCCCGGCGGCACTGTGCAAATGGCATCGACCAGCCCCTTGCGCAACATTTCGACGCGCACCGGCTCATCTCCGCCCAGCGTCACGAACTGCACATCCTTCAGATCGAAGCCTTTCGCTTGCAGAATCGCTTCCGCCGCCAATTGATCCGAGCCGCCGATGCGCTGTGAGCCGATGCGTTTGCCGCGCAAGTCGGCCAGCGTCTTGATCTCCGGCCGCGCGACAATACTATGCAAGGGTTTGTCCGTCAGCACCGCGAGTATCTTGAACGGCAGCCCAGCCATAGCACTGCCGATGATGTTGCCGAAACTCAACGTGTAATGGACCTCGCCACTCAACAACGCTGGCACGGTGACCTGGCTGCGCATCTGAATGAGCAACGGATCGAGGTTCTCATCTTTGAAGTAGCCCTTAGCAATAGCGACTTGGGCCGGTAAAAACGCGTAGCTCCGGCTACTGTAGGAAATAATCACTTTGTCAGCGGCGAGGAGCACATTTGCCGACAGGACAAAAAAAACCGCTGCAATGATAGCTCGAAACATCTTCTCCATAGCGTTACTTTTTCAGCACCGAATCGATGGCCCGGAGATCGAGCTCCCTTTCAAAAAGCTCGAGGATTTGCGCTTCATCGGAACCAACCGGCGAAACAAAAGGCACCTCCCCCAAACAGCGCACGCCGGTCAAGCCCGCCAACACCTCGCGATTGGTCTGCGCTGCCAGCGACGGCTCGCTTTCAAGCTGATTCAACACATAGCCAACCGTCAACAACCCTTTGTAGCTCGCCTGTTCGAGCGTCAGCAGCAAATGATTGATCGCACCCAACTTGTTCGCCGCGACTACGATCAACGGTAGCTTCGCAACGCCCGCGAAGTCGGCAAACGTGTAGCTCGGCAGCAGCGGCACCAGCAGCCCACCCGCACCCTCGACCAAGGTAATGTCATGCGCCGATTTGATGTCATCAAGACAGTTGAGCAAATGGTCGATGCTAATCTCCACGCCGGCGCGCTCGGCGGCAATGCTCGGCGCCAATGGCTCCGGCAAACGGTACGGGCAAACTTGCTCGATCGGTTGCTCGCTGCCTGAAGCCTGCTGGAGGAATTCAGCATCTTCGGCGTACAACTGGCCGCCTTGATCGATGCAGCCGGTCTCCGCCGGCTTCATCACGCCGACTTTGTAACCGCTCGCTTTGAGATACGCCGCCAGGGCGCAAGTAAAAAACGTTTTCCCGACCCCGGTGTCGGTGCCCGTGATAAAAAGTGCGCCGCCCATTAGCTTCCAGTTACCGCGCCGATCGAGTCGTGCACCGCGTCGAGCAGCATGGTTAATTCGTTGTCGGCCATCGACAACGGCGGCATGAGAATAATGATATCACCGAGCGGCCGCACGATCACGCCGCGTTTGCGCGCTTCGAGGATGACTTTGTGGCCGATTCTTTTTTCCGGCAGGTAAGTTTTGCGGTATGCTTTGTCTTCAACCAGCTCGATGCCGGCCATGTAGCCCCACTGCCGCACGTCGCTGACATGCGCCATCTTTGCAAACTCAGTTTCTAACCGTTGGCCGATCATGGAAATACGCGGCCGCATCTGGTCCAACACGGAATCGCGCTCGAACAATTCCAAATTCGCCAGCGCCGCCGCGCAGCCGAGCGGATTGCCCGTGTAAGTATGGCCATGGGAAAATGTTTTGAAATCTTTGTACTCGCCGAGAAAAGCCGAAAAGATTTCTTCGCTGCTCAGCGTCGCAGCCAGCGGCAAGTAGCCCCCGGTAATGCCCTTGGCCATGCAGAGAATATCCGGCGTGACGCCCGCGTGCTCGCAAGCAAACATTTCCCCAGTGCGGCCAAAGCCGGTCGCGACTTCGTCGAGAATCAAGAGAAAGCCGTGCTCCCGAGACAAATCAGCCATCGCTCGGACGTAGCCCACCGGCTGCGCCCACATGCCGGCGGCGCCTTGCATCAGCGGCTCCATGATCAGCGCCGCGAAGTTTTGTGCTTGCGCGTAGAGTTTGTCCTTGGCGTCCGCGATCGCCGCTTCGAGGGCCGTAGCTTCATCCATGCCTTCGTAGTAGCGAAACACATGGGGCGGCGTTAAGCGTGTCACAGGGAAAAGCAAACTTTTGTGATGCCGATGAAACGTCTCCGAGTAGCCGAGACTCATCGAGCCGACGGTGTCGCCATGATACGACTCTGCGAGCGTGGCAATCTGCGTGCGCTGCGGTTGGCCTTTCAACTGCCAATACTGCACCGCCATCTTGAGCCCAATCTCGACGGCGGTGGCGCCGCTGTCGGAGTAAAACACCCGCTGCAATCCTTTTGGCGCCAGCTCGACCAACTTCTGCGCCAGCTGGATGCCCGGCACGTGGCTCAAACCGAGAAACGTCGAATGGGCGATGCGGTCGAGCTGCGCTCTGATCGCGTCATCGATTTCTTTTTTCTTGTGCCCGTGAACGTTGCACCAGAGGGACGACACGCCATCGAGATACTTCCGTCCTTCGACGTCGAACAAAAAATGGCCTTCGCCCTGACTGACGATAACCGGCTCCTCGCCCATCCACTCCTGCATCTGGGTGAAAGGATGCCAAAGATACTGGTGATCCAGTTGTTTTAACTTGTCGCGATAAGTAGCCGTCGCCATCCGTTGGTCAAATCCTTTGATCCGTAACAAGCGTCGTTTATTTTGCGTTTTTGAATGCGCTAAGCGCGCGATCGACCTGCTCGTCCGTATGGGTCGCCATACAAGTAATGCGCAAACGTGAAGTTCCCGCCGGCACCGTCGGCGGCCGAATCCCCTGCGCGAATACGCCCTGCGCGAGCAGCGCCGCTGAGAAGTCCATGCAGCGCGAGGCATCCCCGACGATCAATGGCAAGATGGAACTCTCACTCTCTCCCAATTGAAAGCCCAGTTGAGCCAAGCCCTGTTTCAACTTTTGGCAGTTGCGCAGGAGCACTGCGCGCCGCTCCGGCTCCCGCTGCACGACGTCGAGCGCAGCGAGCGCCATCGCCATCACCGCCGGCGGCAGCGAAGTCGTGAATATGAAACTACGGCAACGATTGATTAATAATTCGCGCAGCGCCTTTGAACCCGCCACATAAGCACCGAAACCACCCAACGCTTTACCGAGCGTGCCCATCTGCACGAGAACGCGAGAGCCCAATCCTAGTTTCGCCACAACCCCTGCGCCGTTGCTGCCGAAAACACCGGTGCCATGGGCCTCATCGACCATCACCGCCGCCCCGTGCTTCTCCGCTAGTTCGACGATACCGACAAGCGGAGCTTCATCGCCATCCATACTGAAGATCGATTCCGTGATGATCAGTTTGCGTCTTGCGCCATTTGCTTGTTTGAGCCCGGACTCCAGTTGGTCCAGATCGCAATGACCATAGACTGTGGTCTTGGCCCGCGAAAGCCGGCAACCATCGATGATGCTAGCGTGATTGAGCGAGTCGCTGAAAATCACGTCGCCATCACCCGCAAGAGTCGAAAGCATCCCGGTGTTGGCTTGAAAGCCGGAGTTAAACACCAGGGCTGCTTCCGTGCCTTTGAAAGCCGCGAGCTTCGCCTCCAGCTCCTCGTGCAAAGTCATGTTGCCGGAGATCAAACGCGAAGCACCCGAGCCGCAGCCATAGCGATCGATCGCTTCCTTCGCCGCAGCACAAAGCGTCGGATGATTGGCAATGCCAAGATAGTTATTCGAAGAAAAGTTGATGACCTCGCGCCCGTCGAGGACAAGGGTCGGCCCCTGATCGCCGTCGACGCGACGCAGCGAACGGTAGAGGCCCGCGTCACGCAGCTTTTGCAGCTCGGTCTGAAGAAAACCCGTTTCCATTGGAGCGTGTACAATCTAACCGTTCGCGGCGAGCTTGTCGAAGGGTCATGAAAATCCCTTCGGCACCTTGCTCTCTCGGCGTCATGTCCATAGAATCGGCGAAAATTAACACGGTGGTTATCAATCAAAATAGGTGCAATTGATCCAAACCAGGTGATAAGCGTCTGGATAGAAAGAGGAATAGAGTTTGAGCAAGCGCGAAGTTTCTCGTGCGCGATCTCTGCGAGTCGCAACAGGCGATTCGAAAGAGTTAGTTGCAGAATTGCGCCAGTTGATTGCCAGAAGGCGTGAGCGAACAGCTCAGGCCGTCAACGTAGGATTAACCCTGCTTTATTGGGAGGTAGGCAATCGTATTAAACGTGAGATTCTCAAAGAGAAGCGCGCCGAGTAAGGCAGCGAGATTGTCTCGGCACTGTCGAGACAATTAGCACCCGAATTTGGGCGTGGTTTTTCCGAGAAGTCGCTCCGTCACATGTTGCGATTCGCCGTTCCTGAAAAACCATTGTCTCGACGCTGTCGAGACAATTGGCGTGGAGCCACTTTAGATAGACGGTGGCCGCGCTGAGCTCATAAGCTCCGCAGCTTCCTACTAACAAGCTTCATCTCCTTGGCAAATCGCAGATACTCCCGCTCCAGCTCGTCGCGGTAGAGCCCATACAAACGACAATCTTCGACTTTAACGCCGCCAGTTCGGCATCGAGCCACGGCTTACAGGCAATGACCGATTGCCCTCAACCACGTCGATGTGCTCCGACATTGTTGCGCAATTGCGCAACTACGCAATTGTCACATCGTTGAGTAGAAGCGAAAAGGATTCAGCCCAGCTCATGACATGGCGCCGTTCGTCAGTTTACTCGCCATGCCGAGCTCTATGTCTCGGCAATAGGCCAAAAGTGTTGACCCCTATGCGTTGTCCTTGTAAAAGCGGCAAAGTTTGGGTGTTTTAGGAAGATAGAATGAGACGGATTGAAACGCTCGCGGGGCGCGCGACGACAGCAGCACAGGGCCATTGCACTTTTCGCTGTAAATCCATGGACGCGCGGTTACGTAAATGAATTCAGTGATTATCAAGTCCCCTGATAGTTCTTATCCGCCAATTCTGCGCCAACGTCTGGGTGAGCGCGCTCCCAACATGCTCTCACTGATGGGCGACGCGGCGCTGCTCGCGCGGCCCAAGACCGCTTTGTTCTGTTCAACGAGCTGCCCGGACGAAACTTTGTCGCGAGCGCGCCTTCTGGCGCAAAAGCTCGTGGACGACAGTGTAACCGTCATCAGCGGCTTTCACTCCCCGGTCGAGAAGGAATGTTTGCGAATTCTGCTGGGTGGAACGCAACCGATTGTCGTGTGTCTGTTGCGGGCGCTGACTCAGACCACGCGCATTCCAGCCGATTGGCAGACGGCACTAGACTCTGGCCGGCTTTTGCTCGTGTCTTGTTTCGAAAAGCCGCGCCGTCCTGACAGAGAAACGGCGCGCAAGCGCAACGAGTTTGTCGCCGCGCTATCGGACGAAATCCTCATCATTCACGCCAAGCCCGGTGGCAGCGTAGAACGGATTGCCGAAATGGCGCGTGGCTGGGGTATACCGTCAGCCGAAACGGGGCCTGTCGAACAAAATCAAGGAAGGAGCTAAATTAGCCCGGAGGATGACACCCGCTCAATCTTTCGATGAAAACCGCCGATCTCAACATTCTCGTCCAAGAAGGCGAAGGCACCACGTTAGAGTTCAAGGAGAGCCTTTCACCATCCTTGACTCGCGAGCTGGTGGCCTTCGCCAACACCGTTGGAGGCAAGGTTCTGCTTGGCGTGCGCGACGACGGTAGCATCGTCGGGATGAAAGACTCCAATGGACTGCGAGCGCGGGTTCACGACCTCGCGCGCAATTGCGACCCGCCTCTGCAAGTGACCGTGGAGCCCGTTGGCAAGGTGATCGTGATCCGCTTACGAGAAAGAGAGGCCAAGCCCGTTCAGTGTAGTGAAGGCTTCTTCTGGCGACAGGGCGCGGTTACGCAGAAGCTTGCACGCGACGAGATTCGGGATTTTTTTCGCGTCCAAGGCTCGGTCCGATTTGACCTTTCGCCCTGCACGCGGTTTCGCTATCCAGCGGACTTCGACCGCCAGAAGTACAATACGTGGCTAAAGATGAGCGGCATCAGCGGCCGACCGCGCACAGAAGACGTTTTGGTAAACATCGAAGCGGCAGAGCGCTCGGCTGGCAAGCTTCTATTTCGCAACGCCGGTGTTCTTATGTTTGCCAAGAATGTGCGGCGGTTTTTCTCTCAAGCCTACATCACTTGTTTACTCGCGCGGGGTTCAGACAAAGTAGATATTCTTGACCGCAAGGACTTTGATGGAGGTATCGTTGCCGATATTGAAGACGCTCTGCGTTTTGTCGAACGCAATACGCGGGTCGCCTATCGCATAGAACGGTTGCGCCGCGAAGAGATACCCGAATATCCGATGGCTGCGCTGCGCGAAGCTGTTACTAATGCGGTGATGCATCGCGACTGGTTCAACGAGGGTGCCAACGTTTTCGTGGAAATTTATAGCGACCGCATTGAGGTGTCGAACCCTGGCGGTCTTCCTAATGGGATGTTGGCCTCCGACTTGGGCCACCGCAGCGTGCGGCGCAATCCGCTGCTTGCCGACTTGTTGCATAGAATCGAATTTATCGAGAAGGCCGGTACAGGCATCAAGCGCATGCGCGACGAGGCCAAAAAACATGGTTCTCCGGACCCGCAATTCAAGACAACAGGTTTCTTCACCGTCACTTTTTTTCCGAAATCCGTAGGTCAATACCCTAAGGCCCATGTTGAGGCCCATGTTGAGGCCCATGTTCCCCTAACAAGATTGGAAGCAAAAATGCTCGCTGCTTGCGCGGGCGAGCCTCAACGGCCGCCGGAGCTCCTACGACGCTTAGGATACTCGACACGAACCGGCAACTTCAAAAAAGCTCTCGCACACCTGATTGCCTTGGGTTTTGTAGAAATGACCAGTCCAAACAAACCACGTAGTATTAATCAACGTTATCGCATAACGACTAAAGGTATAGCGTTGTTGAAAAAGTCGCCCCGCCGCAGGATGGGGCGGCCCTCAGAATAATCGCAAAATGGCCAAAGCCAAAACCATCTTCGCCTGCCAAAGCTGCGGGTTTCAGTCGCCCAAGTGGCTCGGCAAATGTCCCGACTGCAATCAGTGGAACACGTTTGCCGAGGAGCATTTCGAAAAAGCCGCCACGCCTCGTGCTGAGCTAAGTCTCGGCACCAAAGAAGCGCCGGCGGCGATCGGTGATATCGATACATCCGAAGAAGGCCGCGTGCTCTCGGGCATCGGCGAGTTCGATCGTGTGCTCGGCGGCGGGTTGGTGCCGGGCTCGGTAATTTTGATTGGCGGTGATCCTGGCATCGGCAAGTCGACTCTTCTGCTGCAAGCTTTCGCCGCCGTCAGCCGCAAAAGTATTACCTGTCTCTACGTCTCCGGCGAAGAGTCGCAGCGGCAAATCAAGATGCGCGCCGAGCGGCTCGGCATCGACGCGCCCAATCTCCTCGTCGTCAGCGAGACCTCACTGGAGCGCATCCTCGAACACATCAAGAAGATCAAGCCAGGTCTGCTCGTTATCGATTCCGTGCAGACGATTTTCTCGACAACGATACCGTCCGCCCCCGGGAGTATCGCCCAGGTGCGCGAAACTTCCGGTTCGATCATCGTGCTCGCAAAAAAAACCGGCTTGACGACGTTTCTGATCGGCCATGTGACCAAAGACGGCGCCATTGCCGGCCCGCGATTGCTCGAACACATGGTCGATACCGTACTCTACTTCGAAGGCGACCGCGGCCATAGCTTCAGAATTCTTCGCGCCGTCAAAAACCGCTTCGGATCAACTAACGAAATCGGTGTTTTTGAAATGAAAGAAACCGGCCTGGCCGAGGTCAACAACCCATCCGAAATCTTTCTCATGGAGCGGCCGCTGCAAGTGCCCGGCTCCGCCGTCGTCTGCAGCATGGAAGGCACGCGGCCGATCTTGATCGAATTGCAAGCGCTGGTCACGAGATCGTTTCTCGCCGTGCCGCGGCGCACGACCATTGGCGTCGACCACAATCGCGTGGCACTGCTGGTCGCGGTGTTGGAAAAGAAAATGGGTGCAAAACTCTTCGATCAAGATATTTTCGTCAACGTCGCCGGTGGCGTGCACGTCGAAGAGCCCGCTGTCGATCTAGGTATCATCGCGGCCATCGCATCGAGCGCGAAGGAGGAAGTGCTCGATGGGCGGACAGTTTTCTTTGGTGAAGTCGGTCTCGCAGGCGAGATTCGCGCCATCTCCCAGGCTGAAGCCCGCGTCAAAGAAGCCGGCAAGCTCGGCTTCGAGCGCTGCGTATTACCGGCGAGCAATGCCGCCCAGCTCAAGCAAATCAAACACCCGCAGTTGCTGGCGGTCAGCTCTTTACAGGAATGCTGGAAAATTCTTTTCTAGTCTTTGCCGAGACTCAGTCGAAACCCTTTTCCTTGCTTGCGCAAAACAAGAAAACAAGTTAATTTTTCGTCTCCGCCCGCAAGTGCCGGAGTGGTGGAATGGCAGACGCGCCGGACTCAAAATCCGGTAGGGGCAACCCTGTGCGGGTTCAAGTCCCGCCTCCGGCACCAACAAATCACTCAAACTACGTTACTCCCTCTTTGTCGATAACCAACTCTTGTTTGCCGCAGCGTTGGCGTTGACTTGATCCGGCGTTGGCAACCTCAGTTTGCCGACGCGGCGCATTCCGTTATCATTGCCGGATGAAAATCGTTGTTATCGATGACTATCAGGACGCCTTGCGGCGCATGTCTTGTTACGACAAGTTGGCCGGCCATGCAGTCATCGTGTTTACCGACACCGAGAAAGATCCGGTGCGGCTTGCGGCACGCATCGGCGACGCCGAATGTTTGGTGCTGACGCAGCAGCGTTCGTGGATCAAGCGCGATCTGCTTGATTGCTTGCCACGTTTACGGCTCATCAGTCAGACCGGCCGGGTCACGGCGCATATCGATCTCAAGGCTTGTACCGAGCGCGGCATTCTTGTCTGCGCTGGCGGCAAGGGGCGGCCGCACTCGACGGCCGAGCTTGCTTGGGCCTTGATCTTGGCGGCGTTGCGCCACATTCCGGAGGAGGTGAACAACGTCCGCGCCGGGCGTTGGCAGTCGACCCTGGGCGCCGATGTCTATGGCAAGACCCTGGGCATTTATGCCCTCGGCGGTATCGGCTCGATCGTCGCGAATATTGGCCAGGCCTTTGGCGCGCGCATTCTGTGTTGGGGCCGCGGCGCGTCGCTTGAGCGCGCGCGGGCTGCGGGTTATGAAGTCGCGCCCGGCCGCGCTATGTTTTTTCCCGAGTCGGACATCGTCAGTCTGCATCTGCCGGTGGTGCGTGAAACCCGCGGCATCATCACCGCCGCCGATCTCGGGCGCATGAAGCCAAGCGCGCTACTCGTCAACACCAGCCGCTCAAAGCTGATCGAAGATGGTGCTTTGGTCTCAGCGTTGCGCGCCGGGCGGCCGGGCATGGCGGCGGTCGACGTCTACGATGACGAACCGCTACTCGACGCAAACCATCCGTTAGTGCGGCTGCCCAACGCCATTTGTACGCCGCATTTGGGCTTCGTCACGGCGGCAACCTACGAAGTGCACTATGAACTTGTAGTTCAACAGATTCTCACCTATCTCGCGGGCAGCCCAATCCATGTCGTCAACCCCGAAGTTCTCACAAGGTCATAAAATTGCGTGCTCACGGCCTAGGCATTGACCGCTGCGTCGGCGCCAACCTGACCGAATTGTTCGATGGTCTTGGTGAGATGGGTATCAACCATCGCCGCATTCTGCTGCGCGTCCCGTATGACACCCTTCGGATCATGCCCCGCTTGCATGCGTTGTATCTCGCGCAGCATCACTTCGCGCAGCATGACGACACCGCGGTCCGATGAGGTGAGCCGCTCATGGGTGCGGTCGGCGATCGGTCCCTGGGTCTCCCAGGCCATATGATCCTGCGACTGCACAGCGTCCATGCGAAAGCGCGTGAATGGATGCAGCTGGTCCGGTGGGTTTTTGTAGGGCGGAATGTAAATCACCGGCGGCTCGTCACCTTCAACGATCGTGCCATCTGGCGAGGGGAAAAACCGCACGAAAAAGATCTTCGTGTGAGTATCGTCGATCGGCACGCGTATCTGACCGGCGTTGCCCTGGCGCAAGATGTTCGGAAAAATCACCGGATGCTCGTCGATCATGCCGTTTTTGTAAGTGCGCCGCTTCATTAAGCCATAGGGTATTTCAAAGAAATCGAAACGATCGACCTCGTCGGTAAACCCGCGGGTGCTGTTTTCCGGGTGGCGGTCCGGCTCGGCGGTTTCTTGATGGAGAATCATCAGGTGCGCCGGGTCCATGGAATTTTCCATCGCCTGAACCCAGTTGCAGTCGAGCTGCGGCTGAATGAATATTTTTCGTCGCCCGTCTTGGCGAAACCAAATGTCAAAGTTGGGTAGCAGCGGCGCCGGCGCCGGGCCGAGATAGGCCCAATACAAGCCGCAGACTTTTTGCACGGGATAGGCTTTCTGCTTGACCGTGAGATGAAACTTGCTCTCGGCCGGCTCCGCGGGCGTTTCCAGACAGTTGCCTTTTAGATTATACAGCCAGCCGTGATAGGCGCAGGCGATGCCGCGCTCTTCCACCCGCCCATAACAGAGCGACGCGCCGCGATGCGCGCAACGGTCCTCGATCAAACCGACTGCGCCGTTGCGCGTGCGAAACAACACCAAGGTTTCGCCCAAGATGCGCACAATCTGTGTCGGTTTCTCCGCCGTCAGCTCGCTAGCCACGCCAACCGGCAGCCAATAGCGGCGCAACAACTCGCCCGCCGGCTCTCCCGGTCCAACTTTGGTTAACAAATCATTCTCCGCGCTGGTTAACATGATGACTTCCTCACACAACTTAGGCGCACGTTCGATCGCAGATTCAAATGACCGCTGAGCTCTTCTATCGCCTAACCATAGAACGAAGCAAGTTCGAAAATCGTCCCGCTGAAACGGTCGAATTTAGAGTGATGAGAAAAATTGGAGCGGGCGACGGGGATCGAACCCGTGACGTCCAGCTTGGGAAGCTGGCATTCTACCGCTGAATTACGCCCGCTCAGAGGTGGACGTGGGAAATGTATGGGATGGCGGGTGGGTTGTCAATTGCAGCCGCTGCAGCCGCATAGGCGGCTGCTGTTTCGGGTTGCGAGTTGCGAGTTTCGGGTTGTCGTCGGTGCCATAAGTCGGGTTAAGCAAGTAGGAAGTGTTTGGGGAATCCTAACCCGAAACTGTGAACCCGAAACCCGAAACAGCGGCCGTGCCGCTAGGCATGCCGCGCTTTCGCGCGCGCGACGTTAAGCAATTCTTCCATCGGGCGCTTTGATGCAAAGATGCAAATCACGCCGCCTTCTCGGTGCAACACGGCGTTAACCCCGTCCTGTGAGAACATGTGGAAGTTCATTTTCTTTTCCGGATCGAAGAATAGGTTGGCCTCGCGCGGCGCGTCATGTTCGTCCCCCAGGAAGGTAAAGCATAGAATCTCCGGGCCCTCGCCGCTGTAAACAACGACCTGGATGGGACGGGTTGCCATCGTGACGATCGCACCCCTGGCGGGTTTTAACTTTAGCATCGTCAGATCGTAACCCATTGGTTTGAACTTGCCGCCAACGGCTTGCACCAGTTGCTTGACGACCTCATCGCCATCCTGCGCTTGTACGAACGCGATCTGGTTGCCCAGTGCTTTGCGATAAGTGTTCATGACGGTGGGTGCAACTAGGTTCTCTTGCTTAGGGCCGTAGTAGAGAAACGGCAGAATGCCCAAAACCACGGCGGCGGTCGCGAAGGCAACTCGCCAACGGGTTGAGTTCCACCAATGCACGGGCGGCTGCGTCGCTGTTTGCGTGGTCGCGTATTGCACCAGCGCCGAGAGCCGTTGCTGCAAATCCCTCGGTGCCGTGAGTCCTTCGGCTGCACTGCGGGTTTGCTCTTTCAATCTGAATTCGATGGCGCGCGCGGTCTCGCAGTTGCGACATTCGCGCAGGTGATTGGCCAGTTCCGTCTCTTCGGCAGCCGCTAGCTCGCCGTCGGCAAGGGCGGTGATCAATTCTTGGGCTTCGTCGCATCGCATAGCGGTCTACTTCCCATCAGCCGACACATAGTTTTTTAGGTGCCTGTAAAGCAGGCGCCGCCCGCGCGACAACCGTGAACGAATCGTGCCCACCGGGCAGGACAGGATCTCCGCCGCTTCAACATAGGAAAAATCGCCCATATCGACGAGCACAATCGGCGCGCGAAATTCCTCCGGAATCTTTTGCAGGGCTGTGCGAATCTCGTCCCTCAGCTCAGCTTGGAGAAAATGCGAGTCAGGCCCCGGCTCATGTGTTGCGAGGTTATCCCAGTACTCGGCGCCGCTTTCAATCGCGGCCTTATGAGGCTCGATGGGGATTATGTTCTTAACCCGGTTGTACGAGTCGATGAAAAAATTATGCAGGATCTTGGTCAGCCAGGCTTTCATATTGGTGCCCGGCTCGAACTGCTGGCGCGCGTTGAGCGCCCTTAAAACCGTCTCTTGTACGCACTCATTCGCTCGGTCGCGGTCCTTCGCCAGATGAGACGCCACCCGGTACAAGTGATCGAGGTGGCCGAGCAGCTCAGCGGCAAAACTCTCTGATTCCTTCGACTGGTTGCGATCCCGGAAAAGCACCCGGTCATAGTAGCGAAGGGCAAGGACCGTGTCCATCAATTGGCACAACGGTTGGGCGGCGGCGAAAGTTCCCAAGCCCGGGCTATTCACATAGGGAAAGTTAGTAACCCTTCCGGAAAATCTAGCGCCAATCATGCCAACGTGGCGGCCGCGCTCAATAATCTGGCGCTGCTCTATCAGTCCCAGGATCTCCATGCCAAGGCCGAGCCGTTGTATCGCGAAGCGCTAGTTATCTTCGAGAAAACTTTAGGGCCCTTTCATGCCAGCGTCGCCACCAGCCTCAACGATTTGGCCGATGTCTATGAGAAGCAACAACGCTAGAGCGAGGCGGCGCGGCTTTATCACAGATCACTTGGGATTGAAGAAAAGGCCTACGGGTTAAATCACCCAAGCTTCGCGACGACCCTTGGCAATCTGGCGCGACTCTATAAAACGCAAGCGATCGATAGAGTTCTGCGTGATTGTTGAGCCCTTTTGCGACTTGCATGTGGTTTGGGCCCAATGTCTTCTCGTAAATCCTCAGCGCGCTTAAACTCGCCGGCCCCAGGATTTTCTCGCGAATCGCCAGCGCCCGCCGGTACAGCGGCTCCGCCTTGGCATGTTGGTCCTGAGCCCCGGGCTTCGTGTGCGAATATGCTTTGCGCTTGTCTTTGAATAAACCGGTTTTCACCAATCAGTTCGGCCTGCGCCCCGACGGCAGCGCGATGGGACGTTTCGCTTACCAAGACGGTCGCTGGGTCCAAACAATCAAGTAGAATTGTCCTGTCAGCCCGGCGGAGCACAGCGAAACTAGGTCGATCAATTGCGATTGGCAGGAGTTCCATATACAGACCGAGCTATGCTTTGAAATTTGTCACAATCCACGTCACGGAGCAATTTCATGCAACCCACCATTTCCGCTTGGCCCGACAACAAAAAGATCGCCGTGCTAGTCACCATCATGTTCGAAGTCTGGTCGGAAGGAAAAGCGCCGCCCTATTCGCCGATGACGACATCGTTGAAACCCGGCACGCCGGATCTACTGGCGATCTCCTGGTCCGAGTACGGCGGCAAGACCGGCATCTGGCGCTTCATGCGCATCCTCGATCAAACCGAAATTAAAGCAACGGTTTGCCTGAACGCCAAAGGTGCCGAACTCTATCCGGATGCGGTGAAAGCATTGCACAAGCGCGGTCATGAAATCGCTGGCCACTCGTACACGCAGGATTTGATTCTGCCTTATCTCGAGCCCGCAGAAGAGAAGGAAGTGATCGCGCGCTGCGCGGGAATCATCGAAAAAACGGTCGGCGTGCGCCCCGTCGGCTGGTTCAGCCCCGTCGCCGCGCCCACGGTTAACACCGCCGGCTTTCTCGCCGAGCAGGGCTTTATCTGGCACGGCGATTACAACGACACCGACTTGCCCTATGTCCTCGAAACTGGGAAGGGAAAATTAGTCGCCCTCGCCCATAGCGACTTCACCGACAACCGCACCCTGCGCTCAAGCCCGCGGATTTTTCATGACGTTTACAAAGACACCTTCGATTTTCTCTACCACAGCGAAACACCATCGTTGATCAACCTGACGGTCCACGCCCACTTCGGCGGCCGGCCAATGATGTCGGCCATGCTGGAGAAAATCCTCACTTACATGAAAGGCTTTCCCGGCGTCTGGTTCGCGCGCCACGACGAAGTGGCGCGCTGGGTGTTGAGCCAGTAAGCTACCCAGCCGGCAGACGCGCATCTCGCGCATAGCTACCTCCCCGCGCGCAACCCACTCCCGTGCATGGCGATCATCACGTCGAAGTCGTCCACGGCCGTGTTCACGTCCATGGCGCGCACACGGTAGATAAGCCCTAATTAGGGTCTACCATCGGAATTTAGCAGGTAGCGGTAGCGCTGGGAATCAAGTAGAAGAGATTCGACGAGGGTGTGGCTCTTAGGGTCAGTGGCCTGTGTATTCAGGCTCACATAGCCTGAAATGCCGCCCTC
>VGTH01000015.1 GCA_016874755.1 Deltaproteobacteria bacterium
CCGCCCGCAACGCCAGCGGACCGCGCCGCGGCTTTGGAAGCGGGATTCGCGCGTGTATTCAAAGACAAAGAATTTCTCGCCGATGCCGACAAGGCGCGGCTCGATATCGATCCGCTGATCGGCAATCAGATCACCAAGCTGGTCACTGAGTTCCTCGGCATGCCGAGCGATGTGAAAAACAAGCTGCAAACGGTGCTGAAATCGCCGGTAAAAAAATAACCAACTCAAGCCGAGAAGGAGGAATTGCTATGTTATCCAGGTTCGCCAAGGTCCTCATGCTTTTGACCGCGGGACTGATCCCGACGTTTGGGTGGGCGCAGAGTGAGTCCATCGACGAGCTCTACAAAAAAGCCCTCAAAGAAGGCGGCGTGCTCAATTGCTATTGCTCGCTGGCCCAGATCAACGCCCAAATAATCTATCCGTTGTTCGAGAAGCGATTCCCCGGCATCAAGATCAACCATGTCGATGCCACCTCCGACAAGCTCGCGGCACGGGTTATTGCCGAGGCGCGCGGCGGCAAGGTCATCGCCGATGTCGTCGAGTTCGGCCTCGAAGACATCAACAAGATTCATGAGCAGGGGCTACTGCTCGACAAAGCGCCGCCCGAGGCGGCGGCCTACCCGGCCAACCTCCAGGGGAGCTACTGGGCGGCCAACAACTTGATTTTCTTTGTCGGCGCCTGGAACACCGACAAGGTGAAGAAGGACGAAGAACCAAAGTTCTTCGAGGATTTCGCCGACCCGCGCTGGAAGGGACGGCTGATCGCCGAGCCGCGCGATTATGAGATTCTGATCGGCTTGACGCATAAACATAAAAGCTTCGACAAGGCGCGCGAGATCTTGACGCGGATCGCCGCCAATACCGTGGAGTTCCATCGCGGTCACTCGCAACTGGCCGAGTTGCTGGTGGCGGGCCAGGCGGCGGCCTGCTTTACCTGCTACTCGCACCATTTTCCGGCGCGTAAAAGGAAGGGTGCCCCGGTGGATTACATGTTGTCCGAAGGCGCCGCGGGCATCATCGCCGTATCCGTGCTGAAGTCGGCACCCAACCCCAACACCGCTTGGCTGTTCAGCCGCTGGGCGGCGTCGGAGGAGGGCCAGAGAGTCTATTCCCAGGGCGGCCGGACGCCGGCACATCCGAAGATCGAGCCCAAAGAAAACATCCGGCCCAAAGCGCTCTACCCGGTGGGGGTTGAAGATCTCAAGCAGTGGGCCAAGTATGAAAAGGCGTGGAAGGAAGTCTTCCGCTTGCGCTAGTTCCAGGCAGGACCTAAGTAAGACACGAGGAGGACCAGATGAAACTCTTCAGCGGACTATTAGTGTTGGCGGCGGCGCTCTCTCTTGCCGGCCCGGCGCGGGCGCAGTCGCTCGATGAGCTGCACAAGCTGGCGCTCAAGGAAGGCGGCGTGCTCAACTTCTACGCGACTTTGGCGCAGATCAACGCCCAGCGCATCCTGCCGGTGTTCGAGAAACGCTTTCCCGGCGTCAAGATCAACCATGTCGACGCCACGGCCGACAAGCTGGCGGCGCGGGCTATTACAGAGGCGCGCGGCGGCCGGGTGATCGCCGACTTTTTCCAAATGGCCTTGGAAAGTACGCTGCAAGTCATCGAGCAGAAACTCACGGTCGACTGGCTGCCGCCGGAGGCAGCGGCCTATCCGGCCCATTTCAAGGGCTCCAATTGGCTCGCCGCCGATCTGGTCATTATCATCGGCGCGTGGAACACTGGACTGGTGAGCAAGGCCGATGAGCCCAAGGTGTTCGAAGACTTCGCCGACCCGAAGTGGAAGGGCAAGCTCATCGCCGAAGCCCGCGATGTCGAGCTTCTCATCGCGCTGTCGCGCCACAAGTTCAAAAGCGACGAGAAGGGTGTCGACTACCTGCGCCGGCTGGCGGCCAACAATGTCGAGTTTCATAAGGGCCATTCCGAATTGGCGGAATATTTGACCGCTGGCCAAGCGGCGGCCTGCGCGACTTGCTACGCGCACCATTACCCGCCGCGGATCAAAAGAGGCGCGCCGCTGGGTTACATGCTCGGCGAGGGGATCGCGACGATCACGGCCAACGCGATCGCCAAGGATGCGCCCCATCCCAATACCGCCAAGCTATTTTACCGTTGGGCAGCGAGCGAAGAGGGACAAAGAGCTTTTGCCGAGGGCGGCCGCTTGCCGCCCCATCCGAAAATCGAACCGGTGGAAAAAATTCGTCCGGCGGTGCTCTATCCCATCGGGCTGGAGGAAATCAAAGAATGGCGCCGTTATGAAAAGACCTGGAAGGAAATCTTCAAACTGCGCTGACACTGCTTGACTCCCGGATTTAAGCTGGTATCAACGTCTGACCGTAGTTTCGGACTTTGATTTAAGGGGGATTGCGAGATGAATCGTTCGCTGATGGTTGGGGTGCTCTTGTTGTTAGGGTGGTTTACCGTGGCCGGCCAGGGCCAGGCCCAATCGCTCGACGAACTGCACAAGCTGGCGCTCAAGGAAGGCGGCACGCTCAATTTCTACGCGACTCTCGCCCAGATCAACGCTGAAATTATTCTGCCGATTTTCGAAAAACGCTTCCCAGGCATTAAAGTGAACCATGTCGACGCGACCTCCGACAAATTGGTTGCCCGGGCGGTGAGTGAGGCGCGGGGTGGCAAGACGCTGGGCGATGTGTTTCAGGTACCGCTGGAAAACATCATCCAGCTCCAAGAGCAGGGTTTGATTCTCGATGTTGCCCTGCCGGAATCGTCGGCTTACCCTGACGGACTCAAGGGAGCGTTTTGGACCGCTTCTGACCTGCAGTATTTCGTGGCCGCATGGAACACGGGCTTGGTAAAAAAAGAAGAAGAACCGAAGAGTTTCGACGACTTTCTCCATGCCCGCTGGAAGGGCCGCTTGATCGCCGAGCCGCGCGATCTGGAGATGCTGTTGGCGTTCGCCAAGTATCGCTTCAAGAGCGACGAGAAGGCGATCGACTACTGGCGCAAGATCGCCGCGCACAATGTTGAATTTCACAAAGGCCACTCGCAATTGGCAGAACTCTTGGTTGCCGGCCAGGCCGCTGCCTGTTTGACCTGTTATTCGCACCACTATCCGCTGCGCATGAAAAAGGGCGCGCCGGTCAACATGATGCTGAGCGAAGGTGTCGCCTCGATCAACGGCACGGCGGTCTTCAAGAACGCGCCGCATCCGAATACGGCACTCTTGTTTGCGCGCTGGGTGGCGAGCGAAACGGGCCAAAAGGTGATGGCGCAGGGCGGGCGTAATCCGGCTCATCCGAAGGTGGACCCGATCGACAAGACCAAGACCGATAAGACTTACTTCATTACCGTGGCGGATTTGAAAGAATTTCCCAAGTACGAAAAAATCTGGAAAGAGATCTTCAAGCTGCGTTAAGATTCGGTAGGGACCCTAGGGGAGACTGATGTCGACGATCGCGATACCCAAGACCGCTAAAGAACGCAGCGGTTTCGACCCGGCTCTCCTCGTACCGGTCGTCGGCGCCGGCGTATTGATCTACCTCGCTGTCCTGCCGCTGTTCATGCTTTTCCTGGGCAGCTTCCAGGCCGAGGTCGCGCCGCGCGAGTTCGTCTACACCCTAAAGAACTATCAAAACGCCTACGCCAGCGAGCATACCTACTCGACGTTCGTCAACTCGCTGATCTTTGCCACTGGTTCGTCGCTTCTGACCTTTTTCCTAGGAACGATGTTGGCATGGTTGACCGAACGGACCAACACGCCGCTGAGCACCTTGTTTGTCCCCATCGCGGTGGTGCCGTTGATCTTGCCCGGCGTTTTGGAGTCCATCGCCTGGATCTTTCTCCTGAGTCCGAAGTTTGGCTACGTAAACGTCTGGTTGATGAATATCTTCGGGCTCAGCTCGCCGCCATTCAATGTGTTTTCTCTGCCGGGCATGATCTGGGTTCATTCAGTGGGCCAAGTGCCGCTGGCGTTCTTGATGATGACCGCTGCCTTCAAATCCATGGACCCGTCCCTCGAAGAGTCGGCGATGATGTCCGGCGCCAACACCTGGCAGACGTTCAAGCGCGTGACGCTGCGCTTGCTTGCGCCCACTGCCGGGTCGGTGCTGCTGATTCTCTTTGTGCGCACCCTGGAGTCCTTCGAGACCCCGGCGCTGATCGGCATTCCGGCGCGCATCTACGTTTATACCAGCGAAATTTTCCTAGCCTTCAACGAGTACCCACCCGACTACGGCCGTGGCGGCGCGTTGGCGGTGGGGCTGTTGATCTTGAGCGCAATCGGCGTGTGGCTCTACACCCGTGCCACCAAAGAGGGCAAGAAATTTCAGACCGTCACCGGTAAAGCGTTTCGCCCTCGGCAGTTTGACCTGGGACCGTGGAAGTGGGTGGGGTTTGCGTTTCTGATGGTCTATTTCCTATTCGTCGTGCTGCTACCGTTTTTGGTCCTGTTTTGGGCGTCCTTCCTGCCGTTTTTTGCCAAGCCGAGTTGGGACGCTCTCAGTAAGCTCAGCTTGGACAACTATCGTTACTTGGGAACCTTTAGGCCGTTCTGGCAGGCGATGCAAAACAGCATCCTGCTGGCGACTTTGACCGCCACCGTGGCGATGGTGCTGACCTCGCTGGTGGCGTGGATCGTGTACAAGAGCAAGCTGCGCGGCGCTTGGGTTCTCGACTTCCTCGCCTTTGTGCCGATCACGATTCCGGGCATCGTCATGGGCATGTCGCTGATCTTGCTCTACGTCGCCTTCCCGATTCCGATTTACGGCACGATCTGGGTTCTGCTGATCGCCTACGTGACGCGCTTCATTCCCTACGGCATGAGAGCCTCCTCAGGGTCGATTCTCCAGATTCATAGCGAATTGGAAGAAGCCGCCGCCGCTTCCGGTGCCTCCTGGTGGGAAACGTTCAAGCGCGTGACGCTGCCGCTCCTGCGCCCTGGCTTTGTGGCTGGCTGGATCTACATCTGTATCGTTTCGTTCAGAGAATTTTCCACTTCGGTGCTGCTTGCCACGGGTGAGAGCCGGGTGCTATCTATTTTGCTCTTTACGATGTTTGAGCAGGGCCAAGTGACCATCGTTGCCGCCATCGGTATTTTAATGATCGTGACGCTGCTGGCCGTGGTCGGAATTTTTTATAAGTTAACCGGGCGGGTAGGGATACAAACCTGATGAGAGTTCCGTGTTGCGGGTTTTGGGTTTCGGGTTGGCTCGAAACTCGAAACTCTGAACACGAAACTGAAGGAATCTTCCGTGATCGAAGTTAAGTCGCTCACTAAAATTTACGAAGATGGCTCCAGCGCCGGTGTGAAGGCGGTCAGCGAAGTTTCGTTCACCGTCGAAGAAGGTCGCTTCTATACCCTGCTCGGCCCTTCGGGGTGCGGCAAAACCACGACTCTGCGCTGCATTGCCGGCCTGGAAAAAGCCAATGGCGGCGAGATCCTGGTGGCTGGCCAGAAGGTCTACTCGGGGGAAAATAATACCTACGTGCCGGCATACCGCCGGCCCATTGGCATGGTGTTTCAGAGCTATGCGATCTGGCCGCATCTGACGGTTTTTGAAAACGTCGCTTTTCCGCTGCGGGTCGGTAAACAAAAGGTTGCCAGTGCCGAGATCAAGAAAAAAGTTTCGACCGCCCTGGAGCAAGTGGAGCTGGGCGGCTACGAAGAACGCATGGCAACGCAACTCTCCGGCGGCCAACAGCAGCGCCTCGCCCTGGCCCGCGCGTTGGTGCGCGAGCCCCAGGTTTTGCTGCTCGACGAGCCCCTGAGTAACCTTGACGCCAAGCTGCGCGAGCGCATGCGCTTTGAGCTGCGCGAGCTGCAGCGCCGCCTGCGCATTACAACCCTGTATGTGACCCATGATCAGATCGAAGCCTTGTCCATGTCAAACGTGATTGCCGTGATGAATACCGGTGTGATCGTCCAGGAGGGCGCGCCGCGCGATGTCTACATGGCGCCGAAGAGCAAGTTCGTCGCCAATTTTATTGGCTCCACCAATCAATTGACCGGACAGGTCAAGTCTTTGGAAAACGACGGTCGGGGCAGGGTGAGCACCGACGACGGTGAGCTCGACTGTGGTGTGCTGCAAGGGCTCAAACCTGGCAATAAGGTCGTTGTAGTCGTTCGTCCCGAGAGCGTCAATCTGCATCTAAAAAAACCGGCCAACGCCGACAACGTGCTCGAAGCCAAGATCGGCGCCGCGATGTTTCTCGGCGAGTATCTTGACTGCACCGTGGAGCTTGGCAAAAACGTGTTGCAAACCCATCAGCGCCACTCGCTTGAAGTCCGGCGCGGCGACCCAGTGTGGGTCGAATTGCCCGCCGGCGAATGCATGGCTCTGCCAGCCGAATAACCAACGAGAATCGGGATATTTCTTCCTGCCTTCAAATCCGATCGGTCGACGGTTAGTGTTTCAATCAGAGGGGCGCGGCCTTCGGCTGCACCAATGGAGGTCTCTACCAATGGTCAAAAGCGTCATCGTGGCGGTATTGTTGGCGTGCAACGCTGGCGCGTTGGCACAGGCTCAGGAGCGCTTGAAGATCGCCTACAGCTCGGCCGATTCGACCAACGTCATTTGGTACACGGCCCTGGAGGCAGGCTTTTATAAAAAGCATGGCCTGGATGTCGAGCTTATTTTTATTCCAACTTCGACGACCACGGTGTCCAGCGTGGTTGCAGGCGATATCCAGGTTGCCAACGTTTCGGGCGGTGTGGTTGCCAGTGCCAACGTAGGCGGCGCCAATCTAGTGCTCACCGCTTGCTATATCAACACGCTGCCCTACGAGCTGGTGGTGCATGAATCGATCAAATCAGCTGAGGAGCTGCGCGGCAAGAGCGTCGGCATCAGCCGCGTAGGGAGCGCGTCGGATGTTGCGGCGCGGGTGCTGATCCGAGGTCTAGGCTTGGAGCCGGTTAAAGAGGTGCCGATTCTCCAAGTCGGCGGCGCTTCGGAGCGCGCGGCGGCATTTCGCACCGGCCGCATCGTTGGCTTTCCTTCTCCTCCCGCAATTATTCATCTCGCCAAGGGCATGCCCCATCGCATTTTGATCAGCACCGCTGACTTTCAGAAGCGCTTTGAGTTTCCGTTTATTTGCTCGTTGACGCAGAAGAGTTTTCTGACCAACCGGCGCGACACGATCCGCAGAGTCACGATGTCGCTGATCGAAGCGACCCATTTCCTCAAGACGCGCAAGGAAGAGACCAAGAAATATATCGCCAAGTACGCGCGGCAGGACAACCCGCAGTTTCTCGAGGCAGCGTACAACGCCATGATCAAGCTGCATGACCGAGTGCCGCTGGTGACTCGCGAAGGCGTGGAGGTTCAAATCAAAGATGCGTTGAGCCGCAAGCCCGGGCTGACCATGCGCTTCGAAGAACTGGCCGATGACAGCCTGGTGCGTGAGCTCGACAAGAGCGGCTTTATCGACAAGGTTTACAGCCAGAAATGATCTTTACTAGTACGGCGCGTAGAATCTCCCCGTATCCCTCTTTTGCAAAGGGAAAAGTTTATCCCGGTTGTTCCCTGCTTTATTGCGAAAGCGAGCGAGAGTTCCCCTCTTTGGAAAAGAGGGGTAGGGGAGATTTAGGGCGGTTGCGGTGGGGCGATTCATGATTGTTGCTGTGGTTCTTTCCGCTGGTGAGTCGAGCCGCATGGGGCGCCCCAAGGCATTGCTGCCGATCGAGGGCCAGACCTTTATTGACAAAATCGTTAGCGCGTTAAAAGACAGTGGCATCGAGCGCGTCGTCGTTGTGTTGGGCTTCAACGCCGCGGAGATGCGCCGCAGGATCGAACATCTACCGGTGGAAATTGTCGTCAATCCCGACTACAAACAGGGGCAGCTTTCGTCGTTGCAAACGGCGATTCGCGATTTGCAGGCGACGCCGGATTGCGACGGCATGCTGGTCCATCTCGTCGATCATCCCTACATCGACGCAAGGCTCGTGCGCGTGATGTTGCAACGATTTGCCGAATCGCGCGCGCCGATCGTCGTGCCGATCCATCAGGGCAAGCGCGGGCACCCGGTGATTTTTTCGCGCGCGCTTTTTCAAGAACTGCTGAACGCGCCAATGGATCAAGGAGCCAAGGCGGTGGTGAATGCACACCGCGCTGAAACTTTCGAAATCGACACGGATGACGTCGGCATTACCCTCGATATCGACACGCCGGAGCTCTACCGGCAGCATGTGAAAGGTGAGTAAATGGCGAGATTACAACTAACGTTGGCGTGCGGCGATTACGATTTTCTGCGGCCGTTGATCAACGGCGAGATCCAACCCCAGGGCATCGAATTGAATGTCCTGACCATGCCGTCGCCAGAGCGGCATGGCCGCATGCTACGCCATGAGGAGTTCGACGTCTGCGAGCTGTCGTTGGTCGGCTATCTGGTCTCGCGCGACAAGGGGTGCAATTACAATGCGATCCCGGTGTTTCCGCACCGCCGCTTTCGGCATCAATATATGGTCAAGCGCACCGGCTGCGGCATCGAGAAACCGTCGGATTTGAACGGCAAACGGATCGCGCTCGATACGTTGCAAAACTCCGCCGGCCTATGGATGCGCGGTATTCTCCAGGACCACTACGGTGTTGATCTAAAGACCGTCGAATGGTGGTGCCAGGAAGAAGAAGATATCGCGTTTGAACCGGCGAGCTGGATGAACGTCAAGCGCGTGGCGCACGGCAAGAACGTCGATCAAATGCTGCTCGACGGCGAGCTCGAAGCGGCGCTCTATCCGGAGACGCTGCCGTCGATTCGCCAAGGTGATCCGAGAGTCGCGCTGCTATTCCCCGATCCGAAAAAAGCCGAGATCGAGTATTACAAAAACGGCGGCTTCTTCCCGATCATGCACACCGTGGTGGTGAAAAATCACATTCTCCAAGAGCATCCCTGGGTCGGCATCAGCCTGGTGCGTGCCTTCGAGCAAGCCAAGCAGATCTGCTACGAGCGCAACAGCGACCCGCGCAGTTTTGCGCTGGTCTGGGTGCAAGACCTGATGCGCGAACAGAAAGAGATCTTTGGACCCGACCCTTGGCCGTACAATCTAGAAGACAATCGCGAGGCGCTCGAAGCGGTCATTCGCTACGAATACGAGCAGGGCATGATCAAGAAAAAGCCCAATGCCGAAGAGCTGTTTTTCGCGCCGAGCTTGCAGCGCATTCAACACTACGTCTGAACTCAATGGATAATGGAAAATTGAAAATGGGGGAGAGGGAGTCGCGCTATGTGGTTGAGTGGCGTTTGGACCCGGTCGGCGTTGTTACTTCGACAACGCTTGCACCTCTTGCTCGACTCGTGTGACAAATTGCTTTCGCGATGGGAAATCGCCGGCGTAAAATGCCCTGCCGAAGTTGACCTGCGCCAACCAGCGCTCACCTTCAACGTAACTCAGACCCACCGGCACGATGGGGATGTGCCGCCCGAGCGCTTTGGCCGCGGCGCCGGCGATCACAGCGAACCCGGCATTGAACGGCAAAAATTCGTCGCGAGTTTTTTTCGGCGTATAGTTGGGGTCAATATTCGGATAGCCCTCGGGAAAAATCAGCAGTACCTTGCCATCAACCAACAGTTGTACGGCGTCGCGCAAAGCGCGGCGCTGATACGCGGCAATATCGCTTTCGCGAAATACACTATCTTTCTGCGGCCGAACGCCATCCGCACCGGACGTTAGGGCATCAGGCCGAAGCACCACGGGCCATTCGGCGAGCCGAGTCACCGCTTCCATGCAGTAGCGGATCCAGCGGCTTTGGGCCCAGTCGAGTGTGACGAGGAAATGCAGCTCGCGCGGCAGGGTCTGATACAAGGCAACGCCGTCGTACAAGTGATGATAGTGGCGCGCCACCAGCAGTACTGGGCCCTCCTGCGGTACATTGGCGATTCCTGAGACTGCAATTTCGATACGCCCGCCGTTTAGCCAGCGCGCGAGCTGTCCCATGGCGCGGCGGCGCACGTATTTGGCGATCGGCGTTGCCAAGTTCACGGCTGATTCAAAGCGGCTCGAAAGTGCCGCCACGGCGGCGCACATAGGTGCGGCCGCGCCAACGGTGCTGGCGCTTGAGCGCATTGTAAAGGACGCGCAGCACCACCGGTAAATCGCACAGGGGAGAGAGCCAATAACTCCACGGCCTCCCGGGATAGGCGCGCGCCGTACCGAAGAGAACGCCAAGTCGAATCGAGAACAACGCTCCGGCCAAGAGAAGTAGCCAGAGCGGCGCTCCGATGAAAGCGCCAAGCACGAAAGTCGGCAGTGGCAATGCCTGCAACGGCAAGAGCGCTATCAAACCGAGTGCCTCGCGCCCGGCGAAATAGTGATCGCGCATTGGCAAAGAACGCGGCCAATTGTTCCAGGTTTCACGCCAATGCGCGTACATTTTTACCGTGATAAGATAGTCGCTCTCGTAGAAGCCCACCGCTTCGCCGCATTCCGCCAGCCGCCGCACGATGGTGATGTCCTCGCACAGCGAGCGCCGCGCGGCGTAAAACGCTCCGGTGCGCAACAGAGTTTCGCGGCGGCTGAAGAAGCATTGGCCGTTGGCGTGAACCTTGTGGCGATCCCGCGTCGCCGCTCCCGGGCTGCCGAAACGGTATATAAGTGTTGTCAGCATGGCCGGATGCAGCAGACCGTCGATCCACCCGGAGAGATGCTGCAGCGTGGCCACCGAAAAGTTATCGATGCTGGTACGCCGCGCATGGGCGAGGAGCGAGCGCACCAGTTGCGGTGCGGCGCGCACATCGGCGTCGATACAAAGAATCCAATCGCTCTGAGATGCGGACTGCTGCAGGCCGCGATGAAGTCCCCAAGCTTTGCCCGTCCATTCTGGGTCCACCGGGCTCGCGTCCACCAGCCGAACCCGGCCATCGCGCATGGCAAAGCCATCCACTAGCGCTTGGGTACCGTCACTGGAGCCGCCGTCGATGACGAGAATCTCGCGCACCTCACGCGGCTGGGCGATCAATGTTTCCAGACAACCGGCGAGTCGCTGCAACTCGTTTAGCACCGGCAAGAGAATCGTGACGCTCTCATGGCTTGGGGTATCGGAGGCTTCGACGCGCTGTTTGACGGACATGCGAATCTGACCCGTTCCCGCCAAAAACTATTTTGCCGCCGAGGCGCGCAGAGTTTCACAGGAGCTGCCGGTCGGCAGGGGGCTCATCACAAAGCGGCTTTCTTTCGGGTCGGGGGTAATTTCCGGTGACGCGTTGAGGAAGGCCGGCCTGGCACCGAGCACCCGCTGGGCGAAACTTTGCACCTCGATGGTGCCCTCGATTCTGCCGGCTTGTAGAATGCGGCCGTTGAGAATCGAGCGACCGCGTTGAACTACGTAGAGCTCGCCATCGGGCAGCAGAGGGATCGTTATTTTCAATGTGGCTGCCGGCAAGCCGTCACCGTCCCAGTCAAACACCGCCGGATCGTCGATTTTCTCCGGCAGTTTTACATCGTCGCCGACCGGCCGATAGCCGATGCGCTCGATGCCCAAGTCCGCGCGGTAACGCCAGCCCTGGGTGTCTCTCTCGACTTCGACGCTGTAGCTGTGATTGGCAAGGGCCGCAATAAATTTTTCCGGGAAGATCATCTTGATAAATTTCGAGTCTTCGAGCAGGCGGAAGTCGCAAACCTTGTGGCTTTGGACGAAACTGCCGCCACTACGTTTAACTTCCACCAGCGAAACCGATTTCGAAGCGGACTTCGAGCTACCGAAAAAAGGCACCTTGGTAGTCGACGCTAGGATCATTTCCAGTTTATAGGTGCCAGGCGCGAGAAGCGCTTCCTCTTGGGCGGCTAAGTTTTTAAAGGCCGGCGGGAGTAAGGCGAACAGCAGTGCAGCTGGCAGCGAGAGCATGCTTAGGCGAAACCATCGACGACGCATCATCACACTCCTGAGCTCAAGATTATTGCGAAGACCAAGCTAGCACGGATTGCCCGTGCAAGAAAAGTGACGGACCAGGCGGGCAGCCCAAAAGTTGCCGTTGAGCGGGCCGTGGCCTATTTTACCAAAGCCCAAGCAAGAACTTTCTTGCGCCGACAGATGAATCAAGCCGAACTATTCAAGAACGCCATCGTGTTTGCGGGGGCTGAGGATGGCTCGATGTCGTTGGTGTCTGTGCAGCCCCAAGAAACGCCGGTTGATTTCCGACCGGCGATTATGGAAGAGAACCTCGTCAGTAGCCCTAAACCTGAGTCCGCCGCTCCGGTAGTAAAAGCACCATCTCCTCCCCCCGTCGCAGCGCCGCCGCCGGCACCGAAAGCACCAGCTATGCCGAGCCCAGAAAAGGCCGGACTGGTAAACAAACCGAGCGAGCCCATGATTGTTGTCATGAAGCCCGAGCCGGCGCCAAGACATGAACCCGCCGCTGAAAGTCCAAAGGAAGCGCCCGCGACCCTCGCGGCAGCGCCAAAAATGCCAACTCCCGACCGCTCACCTGGCACCGGCAGGGTGCCTGAGCCAGTCATTGTTGTTGTGCCACCCCCTGCGCAAGCCCAAGCCAATGCAGCTGCGGCGCGCCCAGAAGCGGCTGCGATCACAGCTCCCGCAGCCGTGGCAAATCCAGCGTTGGATCGTCCTGCCAACGCCGTGACTTCGGCAGTCTCACCGAAAACGAAAACGCAAACCGAGCCGGAGACTCCGTTGAGTTTGCCGCGGGCCGAAACGAACCGAGAAGCGTCCCCACAGCCAGCGCCACCGGTGGCTGAAAGCAGGGCATCCCAGCCAGCCAAAGCTCAATCTCCTGGGACAACAATTGCTCAGCCGAGTGTTTCGGCAACGCTGCCAACGACGGTGCCGCGCCAATCTGAGATGAGAGAATCCGCCAACCTTTCGGCAAAAACCAGCGAACCGGCCGCAGCGCCTGCAGCCGTGCCGATTCCGCCTCCGGCCGAGCCCAAGGCGGTGAGCGAAAGCAAACCGGTTAGCGCTCCGCCTCCTACCCTAGCCGTGCCAGAAACCGTCGCTCCAAAGACAAGGGCAGAGCCGCCAGCAGTGCTAACGCCAGCGAAAAACCCCGCAGCGATGGTGCCGAAGCCAATGGATCTAGCTGAGAAAAGCACCGGGGCAAAGGCCATCACTGCCGCACCGCCACCGCCTGCGACAGAGAAGTTAGAGACGCGCGGTCCCGCTGCGGAACAGTTGGCAATGTCACCGCCTCCTGTGCGCGAAACCGCGCCGGCTCCGAGGCCTCTTCCAACGCCGAGCACGGTGGCGGCTCCGCCTGCCCCCGTGGTCGAACCGCCGCCGGCACGCGCGCCCGTGAGCGCTGCGCCGCAGCAATTGGCATCTCTGCCAAAGACCACCGAGAGCGCGCCTGATGCTAAAGCGCCGCCACGGCCGGTGCCCAGGCCGCTTGCGGGCTACATCGTGCAGATTGCGTTCAATGACGCCTCTACGGCGCAGCGATGGGCGGAGAGTATGGAGCGCAAAGGCTTCGCGGTATCGGTCACCGAGGCGGGAGAGCCAGGGGCCTTTCGCGTCCGCCTGGGTAATTTCCCTGTGCGCGCCGATGCCGAGCGGCAACTTGTCGCACTGCGTCAGGAGGGGCTGCGCGGCATCGTGCTTAATTTGCCGCAGGCCTTTCGGCCCGAAGCCGCCTCTTCCCTACCCTAGACTACTGCAGTTTTGCGCGCAGCAAATTGTTAACGGTTTGCGGATTGGCTTTGCCGCCGGTCGCTTTCATGACTTGGCCCACCAGGTAGCCAAAAATTTTGTCGTTGCCGGACTTGTATTGTTCCACCTGTTTGCCATTGGCGGCGAGCACGCGGTCGATTTCGATCTCGATGCTGCTCCTGTCAGAGACTTGTTCGAGCCCCTTATCGCTGACGATTTGCTGTGGGGATTTACCGCTGGACAACATTTCAGCGAAAACCGTCTTAGCGATCTTGCCACTGATTTTCCCCTGATCGATCAAGCGAACCAATTCCCCGAGGCGCTCAGCCGCCACCGGCCAGCGGTCAATGTAGAATTCTTCATCCAGTTTCTGTTCCTTTAGCACCCGAAAGAGATCGCCGACGATCCAATTGGCAACCGCTTTCGCATTCGCGTGGGCCGTGACCGCCTCCTCAAAATAATCGGCGATGTCTTTTCGGCTGGTCAAAAGTTCGGCCTCGTAAGCCGGCAATTGATAACCTTGCATGAAGCGCGCTTTGCGTGCGGCGGGCAGTTCCGGCAGCCCGGCACGGACTTCGGCGATCCAATCAGCGTTGATCACTAGCGGCAGCAGATCGGGATCGGGAAAGTAGCGATAGTCATGGGCCGACTCCTTCGAGCGCATCGAGCGGGTCTCTTCGCGATGCTCATCCCACAGCCGGGTTTCCTGCACCAATTGGCCGCCGCCGGAAAGAACATCGCTTTGCCTTTCGATTTCAAAGGCGATTGCCTTTTCGATGGCTTTGAAGGAGTTCAAGTTCTTGATCTCAATCTTGGTGCCGAGTCGGTCGCTGCCAGCAGGCCGCACCGAGACGTTGGCGTCGCAGCGAAAACTGCCTTCCTCCATGTTGCCGTCGCAGACACCGAGAAACTGCACAATAGCGCGCAGGGTTTTGAGATAACTGACCGCTTCATCGGCGCTGCGCAAATCCGGCTCGCTGACGATTTCCAGAAGCGGCACGCCGGCGCGGTTGAGATCGACCAGGCTCGAGTCGCCATGTTGATCGTGAATATTTTTGCCGGCGTCTTCTTCCATGTGAATGCGTGTCAGGCGCACCCGCTTAGTCGCGCCGCTGACTTCGATGTCGATGTAGCCATGCTCGCAGATCGGCAGTTCGTATTGGCTGATTTGATAGCCCTTGGGCAGGTCGGGATAAAAATAGTTTTTGCGCGCCAAGCGGCTCGCGCGGGTGATTTCACAATGGGTCGCCAGGCCGGCGCGCAGCGCAAATTCGACGACTTTCCGGTTCAACACCGGCAGCACCCCGGGCAAGCCGATGCACACCGGGCACGTGTTGGCGTTGGGTTCAGCGCCAAAACGGGTGGAGCAGCCGCAGAAGATCTTCGAATCGGTGAGCAGTTGCGCGTGGACTTCCAGGCCGATGACGGGTTCGTAGTTCATGGTTCTGATCGTTAACCGATTGAGGATAGAAGATGGAGGATCGAGGAGGGTAAGAATGGTTCTGCGACCCTCTATCCTCTATCCTCGGGTTTCATTGTGTGACACTCGGTCGCTTGCTCATAAGCGTACGCCACGCGCAGGATCGTCGCTTCATCGAACGGTTTCCCGATGATTTGCAGGCCGATCGGCAAGCCTGCTTTATCAAAGCCGCAGGGTAGGGAGATGGCCGGCAAGCCAGCGAGGTTCACCGAGATCGTATAGATGTCCGACAAGTACATTTGTAACGGATCTTGGGTTTTCTCACCGATCTTGAAGGCAGTGGTCGGCATGGTCGGTGTGACGATGGCGTCGCAGCTTGCAAAAGCCTGATCGAAGTCGCGTTTGATCAATGCGCGCACACGCTGGGCTTTGAGGTAGTAGGCTTCGTAGTAGCCGGCGGAGAGCGCATAGGTGCCGAGCATGATGCGCCGCTTGACCTCGGCGCCGAAACCTTCCTCGCGGCTTAGCATGTAGGTGTCATTTAGATCTGCGGCTTCGGCGCGATGGCCGTAGCGCATGCCGTCGTAGCGCGCCAGATTGGAGCTCGCCTCAGCGGTGGCGATAATGTAATAGACTGCCACCGCGTAACTCGTGTGCGGCAGAGAAATATCTTCGATGCGCGCGCCCTGTTTTTCCAGCTCGGCGATGGCGCGCCGCACGGCTTGCTCGACCTCGGGCGCCATGCCGGCGACGAAATATTCGCGCGGAACGCCGAGGCGCAGGCCTTTGACACCGCCCGTCAGGGCTTCGCTGTATTTCGGCACCGGTCGCTGCACCGAGGTGGCATCGGCCGGGTCGTGGCCGGCGATCGCTTCGAGCAACAGCGCGCTATCGCGCACGTCCTTGGTCATGGGTCCCACTTGGTCCATCGATGAGGCAAAGGCGATGATGCCGTAGCGGCTCACCCGTCCGTAGCTGGGCTTTAACCCAACGATGCCGCAACAAGCCGCCGGCTGGCGAATCGAGCCGCCGGTGTCGGTGCCCAATGCCGCAATGCATTCATCGGCGGCGACGGCAGCGGCGGAGCCGCCCGACGAGCCTCCCGGCACACGCGCGCCATCCCAAGGGTTGCGCGTCGGATGGAACGCCGAATTCTCCGCCGACGAGCCCATGGCGAATTCATCGAGATTGGTCTTGCCCACGATCACCGCCCCCGCGTTGCGCAGCTTGGCCACCGTTGTGGCGTCGTAGGGCGGTACGAAATCGCCGAGAATTTTCGAGGCACAGGTGGTTTTTAGGCCGCGCGTCAGAAAGTTATCCTTGAGCGCCAGCGGCACGCCGAGCAAAGGGCTGTCTGACTTATTTTCGCTGAGAAGTTTATCCGCTTGGCGCGCCTGGTCGCGGGCCCCCTGGCGATCAACGGTTAGGTAAGCACGGATGTTCTCATCGCTAGCCGCGATGCGCGCCAGCACGGCTTCGGTCAGCTCGACGCTGGAGCACTCGCGGCGGCGCAATGTATCGCTGGCTGCATGCAGCGTCAGGGCGGCGAGAGTCATTCGATGATCTTCGGAACTTTGAAAAAGCTGCCGTCGCGCTCGGGTGCGTTGGCGAGCAGCGCGTCGGCGTTCGGCTGATTGACCTCTTTATCTTCGCGCAGTGCAGTGACCGCGTCGTTGGCATGGCTGAAAGGCTCGACGCCCGTGATGTCGAGCTGATTCAATTGCTCCATGTATTCGAGAATGGCGCCCAACTGCTCGGCCAGCTGTTCTTCTTCGCTGGCGGTCAAGCGCAGGCGCGCCAACAGCGCCACCCGTTGTACTTCGTCGCGCGACAATTTCATTTGAGCCATTTTTTAGCATAGGGTCTCGGCTAATTCCATTGCGAGTGAATTTGCAGTCACACCGGCTTTTGGCTACAAAAGAAAAATCCATGCGTCGCCCGCAGCTCTCTTTGTCCGAAGATTTTATTCGACCGCCGGAGTTCAACAAGATCGAGCAGGACGGCTACGCCCGCGGCTTCAACGTCATCGCCGGCCTCGATGAAGTGGGGCGCGGGCCATTGGCCGGCCCGGTGGTTGCCGCAGCGGTGGTTTTGCCGCGGGGTTTCGAGCATGCGGGCATCAGAGATTCGAAGTTATTGACGGCAAAGCAGCGCGAGGAGATCGCGCCGATTATCAAATCGCGTGCAATCAGTTGGGCCGTCGGTGTCGTCGACGTTGGTGCAATTGACCGGCTAAACATTCTTAACGCCAGTCTGCGCGCCATGCTCAAGGCGGCGCGCGCCCTGGAGCCGGCGCCCGAATATCTTTTGATCGATGGCAACCAAGTGATTCCTCCCGGTTGGTTTAGCAAGGGCAAAGCGGCGCGTAATTTTTTGCCGCAGCAGCGTACCGTGATCAAAGGCGATCAGCTTTGTCTGTCCATTGCCGCGGCATCGATTGTCGCCAAAGTGGCGCGCGATGCGATCATGGTCGAGTTGGACGCCAGCTATCCCGGCTATGGCTTCGCCGAGCACAAAGGCTATGCCTGCGCGAGTCATCTTGAAGCGCTGCGCCGCTACGGTCCGTCACCAGCGCACCGGCAAAGCTTCGCCCCGGTGCGCGAGGTGACCGTCAAAACCCACCGCAGCGATTTCGGACCGCTCTTTCAAGCGCGCTGATGGCCGCCAACGCCAAACAGATCTTCGGTAAGCGAGGCGAGGAGTTGGCCGAGCAGTTCCTCAAGAAAAAAGGCTACAAGATCGTCGAACGCAATTACCGCTGCAGCAGCGGTGAAGTCGACCTGATCGCCCTCGATCGCAAAGTCATCGTGTTTGTCGAAGTGAAAACCCGCGCCGCCCATGGCTATGGCTCCCCGTTGGAAGCTGTGGCGTTTTACAAGCAGCGCAAGATGATCTACGCGGCGCAGTATTTTTTGCACGAAAAGAAACTGCATCAACGCGACGCTCGTTTCGACGTCGTCGGCATCTCGTGGGCCGGCGCCGAACCGCAAGTGGAACATATTCAAAACGCCTTCGATGTGGCGTAAGATTCCCGTTTATGCTGGACGTCAAACTATTGCGAGACAATCTCGACGAGGTCAAAACGCGCATGGCGACACGCGGCGGCGTGATCGACTGGGACAGGTTCGTCGCCATCGACCGCGAGCGGCGCGAAGCGTTGGCCAATATCGAGCGGCTCAAAGAAAAAAAGAACCGCCTCTCCGGTGAAATCGGCATGCTGAAAAAGAGCGGCGGCGATGCTGGCGCGCTCATGAAAGAGACCGAAGAAATTAGCGACGCGATCAAGAAAGGCGAAGCGCCTTTGGCCGAGATCGAAGCGCGCTTCGAGCAGTTCATGCTGACCTTGCCCAACTTGCCAAGCTCGACGGTGAAAGTTGGCAAGAACGAGCACGATAACCGCGAAGTGCGCCGCTGGGGCGAACCGGCAAAGTTTGACTTCGAACCGAAAAATCATTGGGACATCGGCGAAGAGCTGGGCATTCTAGATTTTCAACGCGCCGCCAAGATCGCCGGCGCGCGCTTTGCCGTTTATAAAGGTGCCGGGGCGCGGCTCGAGCGGGCGTTGATTAATTTTATGCTCGATCTCCACACGGGCGAGAACGGCTACAAGGAGATGCTGCCACCGGCGTTGGTCAACCGCTCCGCTCTGGTCGGCACCGGACAGTTGCCCAAGTTCGAAGAAGATCTGTTTCATCTTGCGCCCGGCGATTGGTTCCTCATTCCAACCGCCGAGGTGCCGCTGACCAATCTTCATCGCGAGGAGATGCTCGAACGCGAAGACTTGCCGATAAAATACGTCGCCTACACGCCGTGCTTTCGCAGCGAAGCCGGCTCCTATGGCAAGGACGTGCGCGGTTTGATTCGCCAGCATCAGTTCAACAAAGTCGAAATGGTCAAGCTGAGCGAGCCGGAGACATCCTACGACGAGCTGGAGTCCATGGTGCAAAACGCCGAAGAAGTCCTGCGCCGATTGAAGATTCCCTATCGAGTGGTCGAGCTGTGCACCGGCGACATGGGTTTCGGCGCGGCCAAGACCTACGATTTAGAAGTGTGGCTGCCGGGCCAGAACAATTATCGTGAGATCAGTTCGTGCTCCAACTGTGAAGACTTCCAAGCGCGCCGCGCCAATATTCGCTACCGCAAAGAAAAGAAGGGGCGGCCGACTTTCGTCCACACGCTCAATGGTTCGGGTCTTGCCGTCGGGCGGACGCTCGTGGCGGTGTTGGAAAACTATCAGCAGAAAAATGGCACTGTGATTGTCCCTGACGTGCTGCGGCCTTACATGGGCGGGCTGGGAAAAATTAGCTAGGGGAGGGTTTTGTAGGGACAGGCCTTGTGCCTGTCCTTCGGACGGGATCATGCCTAAGCTCTTAATCGCCACCCTGTGCGACGACGTCCGCGAAGAAAAGACCGGCAAGGTCAGCCTCATGGGCGTCTTCGATCGCTTCATGGTCGCCGACTTTCGAGTGGCGCTGCCAACTTTCTGGTTGTTTGCCCAGATCGGTTGTGAAACCGAAGGGGAACATACCCTCACTGTTGAATTTCGCCGCGTCGAGGGCGACGTGGTTTTGCGCGGCGACATCAAGCATTCCGTTGTGGGAGAGAACAGCGTGACCCATCTCTATCACGCCAATATCGACATGCGCCTCGAACATGTGATGTTGCCAGGCCCCGGTGCCTACGAATTTGCCATCGATAGCGACGGCGTGCCGGTCGGCTCCGTCGCCGTGGATGTGATCCAGCCGGCACCGCAGCTGCTGCAATAACCTGTGCCAACGCAGCGCGACTGCAGTTGAGCAGCCGGCCCGCGAAAAGAGAAATCGCCGCGATGCGATTCTGCGTTACGGCGTTGGAGTGCTTTCATCGTGAACGTTTCAATTGAGCCCAGGGTCTAATCAAACGCGAGGTGAGAATCGCAGCGAAAAACAATGCGCTGGTCATCCCCCATAGGACCGTAGCATAGCTTTGCGTCTGGTCATAAATGGCGCCGGCGATGACGGGACCGCAAACGTTGCCCCAGGTGTAAAAGAGATTCATATTGCCGCGGAGGGTGCCGAAGGACTTCCTGCCGAAGAAATCGCCCACCGATGCCCAGTAAACCGGGATCGACGCATCGAGCACCGTGTAAAACGCCGTAAACATCCAAAGCGCCCAGAGAGAGTCGCTCCAGATCATCGGCAGCACAGCGGCCGCGCCGATGAACATGCAGATCGTGACCACCTTCGGTTTGTTGACAAAGTCAGCGATCCAGCCCAGAAGAAAATGCACCAGTAAGTTGATCATGGCAAAGCCGGCGAGCAAAAACGCGGCATGCTGCTGGGATAACCCTTTCCAGACCATCATTGGAATAAAATGCGTCGTTACCGTGGCGAACGCCGCGCCGCGCGCGGTCATCGACACGATCATGATCCAGAACAGCGCCATGCGGAATGCCTGTTTGGCAGTGACTTCGGGCTCGTGGACTGAGCCTGAAGAAGCCGTCGCTTTACCATCCTCAGGTTGAACCGCGACACCGTCGGGCAGCATGCCCATGCTCTCCGGTGAGCGGCGCACGAGCATGGCCAGCGGCACGCCGAGCACGATAAAAAGAATGCCGGCGATAAACGCGCCCCAGCGCCAACCCAACTGGGTGACGACGACGGCGAGCAGCGGCGTAATCAGCGTGCCGCCGATGGGCACGGCGGAGCTGACCACTGTCATGGCGCGAGCACGCAGGCGGATGAACCAACTATTGGCGACGATCGTCGGCGCGTGGATAAAGCCAGCGGTGAACGCCAGCGAGATGACGCCCAGGTAGACAATCAGAAATGTCGTGTAGCTGTTGATGTAAGAAAACAAAATATAACCGATGCCGGCCAGCAGGCAGGCCGCCACCATCATCGGGCTAGGGCCGTAGCGGTCGATTAGGTAGCCGGCCACCGGTGATTCGATGGCGCCTTCGGCGCGCGCCAAAGAAAAGGCCAGCGAGGTCATCGCGCGCGAAATGCCGAGCTCCTGGCTAACAGGCAGGAAAAATACCGTGAACCCGTACTGGTGCAGTCCACCGCCGACAACGCGGATCGCCGAGACTAACCCGATCATGCGCCACCCGTAGTACAGTTTGGAAAGTTTCTCCGTGAATGAAGATAGCATGGTCGGGTGCGCAGGCGCTTGGGTGTGAAGAATTTGAGTTAGCCATACTACGGATGGGCACGGGTTGCCACTTCTAGCAGATGATCGCGCGGGTTTGAACAGCGGTATGGACGACGCCATCGAGCTGGTTTATCGAGGCGGGTTCGAACGCGCCGTCTCTGGACTAAAGACTCTGAGTGGGTCTCATCCAAGATCGCGCGTGATGCTTGTAAAAAAACACAAAAAAATGGCAAAATGAAAATCCTTCGGTCAATACCCTGCCAGCTAAGTTATTGTTTTCACTTATGGAGGGGTGGGAGAGCGGTTTAATCCACCGGTCTTGAAAACCGGCGTCCACTTCGTGGACCGCGAGTTCAAATCTCGCCCCCTCCGCCAGATCTCCGCTCAAGCCACGGGCATTAGTGTGCGTCATAGTAAAGATCGGCGCAGCACTGTCTTGCGCGCCGGGCTGACGCTCGGTAAATCTGACATAATCGTAGACGCAGGAGAGGAAAGCCCTTTATGGCCAATGCAGCCAATGCGACTTTGCAATTCCTCGGTGCCGCGGGCGGCGTGACCGGCTCGAAATATTTGTTTGCGCACGGCGACGATCAGGTGTTGATCGATTGCGGACTGTTTCAGGGACTGAAAGAGCTGCGGTTGCGCAACTGGGCGCCGGTGCCGCTGGATTTTGCCCGCTTGCGCGCCGTCGTGCTGACTCACGCCCACATCGACCATTCCGGCTATTTACCGCGCATCGTCTCCAAAGGCTTTCGCGGGCCGGTCTATGCGACGCCGGGGACTTGCGACCTTTTGCGTGTGATGCTTCCGGACGCGGCCCATCTGCAGGAGGAAGAGGCGCGCTACGCCAATCAAAAAGGCTACTCCAAACATGCGCCGGCGCTGCCGCTCTACACTGTCGAAGACGCCGAGCGCGCCTTGAAACTACTGCGGCCGACGCACAACCGCGATGGTGTCGAGGTGACCAAGGGCGTCGTGCTGAATTTTGGCCGCGTCGGGCACATCTTAGGCGCGGGATCGGCGCGGCTGACTTTTGAAACGAACGGGCGCAAAGTGCGGCTGATCGATTCGGGCGACCTCGGGCGCTACGATCGGCCGATCTTGAAAGACCCGGAAGCCGGCGGCAGCGCCGATTGGTTGTTGATCGAATCGACCTACGGCAATCGCCTGCACCCCAAAGAATCCGAGGCCGAGCTGCGCAAAATCATCAAAGACGTGGCCGACCAACGCGGTTGTCTGCTGATTCCCGCTTTCGCCATCGGTCGAACTCAAGAGCTGATCTATATCATCCGCAAAATGGAAGACGAGGGAGCGATCCCGGCCATACCGGTTTTTGTCGACAGTCCGATGGGTATCGAAGCGACGGAGATTTACTCGCGCCATACCAGCGAGCACGATTTCGAGATGGAACAGCTGCGCAATCAAGCTCGCAACCCGATCCGGTCGCGCCACCTGGTGATGGCCAAGACGCCGGAGCAATCGAAAAGGATCAACGACATGGGCGCGCCGATGATTATTATCTCGGCGAGCGGCATGGCCACCGGCGGCCGGGTACTGCACCATTTGAAACATCGCTTGCCCGATCCGAAAACGACGGTCCTGCTGGCCGGCTACCAAGCCGAAGGGACGCGTGGACGGCTGCTGCAGGACGGCGCCAAGGAAATCAAAATGCTCGGTGAAGTTATTTCGGTCCGAGCCAAGATCAAGCTCCTCGACGGCTTTTCGGCCCACGCCGACCAGGGCGAGATTCTGCGCTGGCTCAAAACTTTCGAGCGCGCGCCGCGCATGACCTATATCGTGCACGGTGAAGCCGCCGGAGCAACGGCGCTCGCGCAAGTGATCCACGAACAGCTTAAGTGGCCGGTGGAGATCGCCAGGTATCAGCAGAAAGTAGCGCTGGCCTAATTTGTCTCGCCTCCGAACGCAAACAGCGCTAGATTGGGAGCATGAGCGAGCCCGATCAAATCATCGATCCGATCTGCGATATGACAGTCGATCCGGCGCGTGCGGCTGGGAAAACCGAGCACGCTGGCAAGACTTACTATTTTTGCAGCGTTCATTGTCAAAAACTTTTTCAGACCGACCCGCCCAAGTATCTGGCGGCGGCCGAAGCGCGGCGCGCCAACCTTAGCAAGCCCAAACCTGCCGCACCGGCACACGATCATGAGCATCATGATAAACCGCCGGCTGCAGCAACGTCGGCGGCGAGCTACATCTGCCGAATGTGTCCTGAAGTACAGCAAAAGGCGCCCGGACCCTGCCCGAAATGCGGCATGGCCTTGGAGCCGGCCGACCTGAGCGCCGCTCTCAGTAAGATCGAATACACTTGTCCGATGCATCCCGAAATTGTGCGCGCTCAGCCGGGCTCTTGCCCTATTTGCGGCATGGCCCTGGAGCCGCGCACGGTGGCGCTCAGTGATGAAAAAAACCCCGAGCTCGAAGACATGACGCGGCGTTTTTGGATCGCGCTGCCACTGTCGCTGCCGGTCTTGCTGGCGGCCATGTCGGACATGCTGCCCGGCCAGCCGCTGCATCGGATGTTTGCGCCGCGCGCGCTGGTTTGGTTCCAATTCATCCTTTCGACGCCGGTCGTGCTCTGGTGCGGCTGGCCGTTTTTTCAACGCGCTTGGACGTCGCTGGTCAACCGCAGCATGAACATGTTTACCCTGGTCGGTATCGGTGTGGGCACCGCCTACGGCTACAGCGTTTTTGCAGCCTTGTTTCCTCAATTGTTCCCGCACTCGTTTCATGGTCATGGCGGCGAGGTCGGGGTTTACTTTGAGGCGGCTGCCGCGATCACAACGCTGGTGTTGCTTGGCCAAGTGTTGGAGCTGCGCGCGCGCAGCAAAACCAGCGGCGCTATCCGAGCGCTGCTCGGCTTGGCACCCAAGACGGCGCGGCGCGTGGCCAGCGGAGTTGAGCAGGACATTCCGCTCGATCAGGTGCAGATCGGCGACGTGTTGCGGGTGCGCCCTGGCGAAAAGGTTCCGGTGGATGGTGTGGTGGTCGAGGGAAGTAGCTCGATCGATGAGTCGATGGTGACCGGCGAGCCGATTCCGGTGGAAAAAATTCAAAACAGCAAAGTCACCGGCGGCACCGTCAATGGCACCGGCGGTTTTCTCATGCGCGCCGAGCGGGTCGGCAGCGCGACGCTGCTGGCGCAGATCGTGCGCATGGTTAGCGAGGCGCAGCGCGGCCGCGCGCCGATCCAGAAACTCGCGGACGTCGTGGCCTCGTATTTTGTGCCTATTGTGATCCTCGCAGCGCTGATCACGTTTGTCATTTGGGCGAGCTGGGGGCCCGAGCCGCAATTGGCCTATGCGTTGGTCAACGCCGTGGCGGTGTTGATCATCGCCTGCCCCTGCGCCTTGGGTTTGGCCACGCCAATGTCGATCATGGTCGGCACCGGCCGCGGTGCCACGGCCGGTGTGTTGATCAAAAATGCCGAAGCGCTCGAGGTTTTGCAGAAGGTCGATACGCTGGTCGTCGACAAAACCGGCACGTTGACCGAAGGCAAGCCGAAACTTGCATCTGTAGTCGCGTTGGCGGGGCAGGACGAGAACGAAGTCCTGCGCCTGGCGGCGAGTCTTGAGAAGGCGAGCGAGCACCCGCTCGCAGCGGCGATCGTGGCCGGCGCGGCAGACCGCCAGTTAACACTTGCCAAGTATCAGGGATTTCAGTCATACACGGGCAAGGGTATTTTCGGTGTGGTCGAAGGCAAGCGCGTCGCGCTTGGTAATTTGAAACTTTTCGAAGAGATGCGCATCCCGGTGCAGGCGCTGCGCGAGCGCGCCGAGCAACTGCGCGCCCAGGGGCAAACCGTCATGTTCGTGGCCATCGATAAACAGTTGGCCGGCATCATCGGTGTCGCCGATCCGATCAAAGCGTCGACGAAAGAAGCCGTGCGGCTCTTGCACGACGAAGGCGTGCGGCTGGTCATGCTCACCGGCGACAGTAAAGCGACGGCCGATGCCGTGGCGCGCCAGTTGGGCATCGATGACGTGCATGCCGAAGTGCTGCCCGCTCAGAAAGGTGAAATCGTCAAACAACTGCAATCCCAAGGTCGCGTCGTCGCCATGGCGGGCGACGGCGTCAACGACGCGCCGGCATTAGCGCAAGCACAGGTGGGCATCGCGATGGGCACGGGAACCGACATCGCGATGGAGAGCGCCGGTGTGACGTTGGTGAAAGGCGATCTGCGCGGCATCGCCAAAGCGCGCCGCTTGAGCCAAGCGACCATAACGAACATCCGGCAAAATTTATTCTTCGCTTTTTTCTACAACATCCTCGGCGTGCCGATCGCGGCGGGCATTCTCTATCCGTTCTTCGGCATTCTTTTGAGCCCTATGATCGCCAGCGCGGCGATGACTTTCAGCTCGGTGTCGGTGATCGCCAACGCGCTGCGGCTGAATAAAGTCGAGCTCTGATTCACGCGCTGTCAAACAATTTCGAGTATTGCTCCCACGACGCTGGGGCGACTTTGGCTGTGGCCAGATTTTCCTCAAGATGGGCGATTTGCTTCATGCCCACCAGCGCGGTTGTCACGCCTGGGGTCGAGCGAACGAATTGCAAGGCGCGCTGGCCATCGGTTTCCAGGCCGGGGAATGCGTCATGAATAACCGGCGGCAGGTCGTGGGTGAGCTGGCCCTGTAAGATTGACGCGCTGCACATAACCGTGATGCCGAGCGCCTGGGCGGCTTCGAGGAGCGTCATCGTTTTGCCGTTCACCGTCTGGTTGGTCAGTGACAGCGCTTCACTCATGCCAAGATTGACCGGCAGCTGAATGACTTTGAAGCGGTGCTCTTCACCGCCGACGCGCCGGGCGGTCTCGATCACTTGGGCAAGCGACAGATAATCGCGCGCGCTGGCTTCCCTGCGGAAACCGTTCCAGGTCGCCGCGCCGTACATGCGGATTTTGCCGGCCGCGGCGGCGCTTTCGAGAGCTTCGAACGCTCGCAATAGGCGCTGGTTGAACTCTTCGCGCGCGATCTTGCCCAGCTGGGTTTCCGGGTTGTGGAGATAGTAGATATCGATGCACTCGATGCCGAGATTGCGCAGGCTGCTGTCGATCTGGTGGGTAAGATATGCTGGCGTCATGCAATGACAGTTGGCGACGATGTCGCTCGCCTGGGCAATTGCCGGTTTGATAAACGTCTCAGCGAAATAAGCGGGAGTGTCCTTCGGCGGCACGCCGTCGTAGGGGAGGAAGCCGCCTTTGGTGGCGATGACGATTTCTTCGCGGCAGCAGCCTTTGCCGGCGAGCTCTTTAAGCGCGCTGCCGATGGCGCGCTCGCTGCGCTGGCAGCGGTAGTTAACCGCGCTGTCGAGGACGTTGCAGCCGGAGGAGACGGCTTGCACGATGGCGGCGCAGTATTGCCGATCGGTTTCGTTGTCGTAGTTGCCAAGGTAGGTTCCCAGGCCGATGGAGGAAAGCCACAGACCTTGGGCGCGCCGAAAGTGTCCTGGGGCGACGCCGCCGGCAAAGCGGTGGGCGTAGCTCTCGGTCGCTTGCGGCGTGGCGCAGCCGGCGAGGCTCGTTTGGTTCATCGTGCACCTCGACGCGGCTCAGCGCGGCCGCCAAAAAGCCAACCGTCGAGTCCAAGCGTGCGGCCGGCACCGGACATGAGGATGATAAAGAGGCCGATGATGAACGTCTGCTGCATGGCCAAGGGAGCGCCGCCGCGCGCCATGCCGGGCCCGAGCATGTAGTTGACCATCATAAATAGCCCGATGCAGGCATTGAACCGAGTAAGCAGCCCGAGCACCAGGCAGCCGCCGACGACAATTTCGCCGATCATCACGAGATAGCCAAACAACTCGTGATGGGGCACGACGTAATCAATCAGTAGTTTCTTGTACCAGGGATAAAGATCGAGAGTGGCGATATCGCCGATTTGCCGGCCGATCCAATCGCCTTTGGGAAAGTCGCGTTGAAACTTGCGCACGCCTTGCCAGCATAGGTAATAGCCGATGTAGATACGCAATAGGGAGATATACCAGAGATAGGTGCGCGCTTGCAGATTCAAAAGATGACCTCCTGCGTGGAAAGACGCTCGCTGGCCAGCCTCTAGTAACCGGAGAGTGGTGTCGTATTCGTGCCGAGTCGATGCCGAAACGGTGCTAAGATAGCGTTGATGCCGAGAGCGATCAAGCGAACCGCTGATTTTTGCTTATTAAATGTGGTAGGCCGGAGTGGAGTTGAACCACTGTCGGACCCTTATAAGGGGTCTGCTCTCACCGTTGAGCTACCGGCCCGTAATGGGTCGGCCGCCGACGGCGGCAGGGTGAGAAAGGGCTCTCCGCTAAAACGAGTCTTTTAACTTCCGCACCGTCGCAAACACCGACACCGGGTCGAGGCGCTGATCGGATATTCGACTCTTGACGCTCGTCTGAATCTCTTTGCTGTCCCAGCGCAGAAACGGGTTGGTTTGCTTCTCTTCTTCCAGGGTCGCCGGCACGGTTGACATGCCGCGGGCGCGCAGCGCTTGGACGCGCTCGAAGCGCGACACGAGTTTGTGGTTTTTCGGCTCCACGGACATGGCAAAGCGCAGGTTGCTCTCGGTGTACTCGTGGCCGCAGTAGACTTTCGTGTCATCAGGCAGCGCCATTAGTTTTTTTAGCGAAGCGTGCATCATTTCCGGGGTGCCCTCGAAAAGCCGGCCGCAGCCGGCGGTAAACAGACAATCGCCGCTAAACAGCGCATTGCCGAACAGATAAGCGACGTGTCCAGTCGTATGGCCAGGAATGAAGAGCACCTTGCCTTTCAACTCACCGATTTGAATCTCGTCACCCTCGTCGACGCCGTTGGTCAAACCGGGAATGCGACCCTGGTCGCTCTTGTGGCCATACACTTTGAGGCTGTGCTTTGCCAGCAGTCCTTCATTGCCACCGGTATGGTCGCGATGATGATGGGTATTCAGAATTGCCGTGAGGGAAATTTTTCCCTGCTCGGCCCGCCGCCAAACCGGCTCCGCTTCCGACGGATCGACGATGGCAGCGGCGTTGGTTTTTTGACAAATCAGCAAATACCCGTAGTTATCGCGGAGCAGCGGAATTTGAACGATTTTCATAACGATCCTGACCTCCTATGGCGTAGGAGTTGCTTAAAAATCTAGCCTAATTTAGCGAGCCGATCAATCTTGGCTTACGGCGTGAGTTCGCCGCAACCTCACGCGAGTTAAGGAATCCTTGGCCGCGCCCGATTCAAATTGTGAGTGTTCGATGAATTTGAGGAGAACCGATGGTCAATTCGCATGGTTTGCAAACGATCGAAGTGCTGCTGGTGGAAGACAACGCCGGCGACATTCGTCTCACCAAGGAAGCGCTCAAAGAGAGCAGCTTATTGATCCACCTAAATGTCGCGCGGGACGGCGAGGAAGCCATGGCTTTTCTACGGCGCGAAGGCGTTCATGCCGGTGCGCCTACTCCCGATTTAATACTCCTCGACCTCAATTTGCCGCGTAAAGATGGCCGGGAGGTGCTGCAGGAAATTAAGGCCGATGCAGACCTCAAACGCATTCCCGTCGTAGTGTTAACAACCTCTGAAGCCGACTCGGATATTTTGACCACCTACGGTTTGCACGCCAACTGCTATATCACCAAGCCCGTCGACATGGACCAGTTCATCAAAATCGTCAAGCTGCTCGAAGAGTTCTGGTTCACCATCGTCAAGCTGCCTTCGCGTGAAGCGCTGGGGGAAGCGCGCTTCAAGAAGATCGCCTGACGCACAAGAAGCACAGGGCGCGTACCCCTTGACACTTTGCGCTTAGCCTTTCGCCCGTCGCCCTTGGCCGAACAGCACTTTCTTGGCTTCCTCACTTATCCCGCGTGAAGTATTAACCGTGTCCGCAATCGCGTAGGCGCGCTTGACCGCCTCACGCTGTTGAATCTTTTCGAACCAGCGTTTGAGATTCGGGAAGTCAGTGAGATTCATCCCTTGCCGCTCATGCAGGAGGATCCAGGGATAACAGGCCATGTCGGCGATGGAGTATTCGCCGGCGGCGTATTCGCGATCGGCTAAGCGCTCGTCGAGCACGCCGTAAAGGCGTTCAGTTTCTTTGGTGTAGCGCTCGATGGCGTAGGTGATTTTCTCTGCGGCGTAGCCGCGAAAATGATGATTCTGCCCCAACATCGGTCCCAACCCGCCCATCTGCCAGAACAACCACTGCATGACTTCAACGCGCCGGCGCACATCGCGTGGCAGAAATTTGCCGCTCTTGTCGGCGAGATACTCTAGAATCGCCCCCGACTCGAAAACACTGATCGGCGCGCCGCCGTCGGCGGGACCGTTGTCGACAATCGCCGGAATGCGATTGTTGGGCGATATCTTCAGAAACTCCGGCTTGAACTGATCGCCCTTGCCGATGTTAATCGGTTTGACGTTGTAGGCGACGCCCGCTTCTTCGAGGAATATCGTAATCTTGTGACCATTCGGTGTGGTTCAGTAGTAGAGATCGATCATCACCACCTCCGGTGCCTGTTGCCTCACGCCTGTTGCCTTCTTAATTCCCGATACACCTTCTCCGCCGTTACCGGCACATCGAACAAGCGCACGCCCACCGCATCGGCAACGGCATTGCAAATCGCCGCCGGTGGCGTGACGTTGGCGTGTTCGCCGATGCCTTTGGCTTCGTAGGGGCCCGGGCCATTTTTGCCTTTGACCAGGACGGTTTTGAACTTTGGGATATCGACGATGTTAGGGATCTTGTACTCGCCCAAATTGGTTTGGGTTACTTTGCCTTGATCGTGGGTGATCTCTTCCATTAGTCCCGAACCGATCGCCATGATGGCTTCGCCGTCGATCTGGCCCTGGTGGCCGAGCGGGTTGATGATCGTGCCGACGTCGTGGTCGGTGACGAATTTGTTGAGCTTGACGCGGCCAGTGTCGCGGTCGACTTCGACCTCGGCGACCTGGGCGATGAACGAAGTCGACGAGCCTTTGCGCGGCACTTCGGTCTCGACGCTGACGGTCACCGGAGTGCCGATGGCTTTGACAATGTCCTTTAGCGAGAGCGGTTTGGTTTTGGCGCCTTTGGCGCTGAACTTGCCTTTGGCGTAGCTCACTTTGTCCTCGGCGCAAGCTAAGTTTTTAGCGGCGATGGCGTTGAGTTTGGCCTTTAGTTCGCCGCAGGCCTGATAGGCCGCCGCGCTGTTGATGTTGGTCGAGCGGCTGCCGCCAAAACCGACATCGACGCTGTAGTTGACGTCCGCCGTGTTGCCGATCTTGCAGCGCACGTGATCGTAGGGCACTTGCATCTCATTGGCGACGGTCTGGCAGAGCACCGTTTGTAATCCCGTCCCCTGATCGCCGGCGACGGTGAAAACGGTGAACGTGCCGTCCGCTTCGGCAGTTAAGTTTACCCATACTTTGCCGGCGCCCGTGCCGCGCTCGTACATCGCGACGCCGCGGCCGACGTTTGATTTTTTTGGCGATTTCCAACCCGCCGCATCGAGGGCGGCTTTGAGCGTCTCTTTCGCTTTGACGCCGATCCATTTTTTGCCCAGCGCGTTCTCGTCATCTTCCTCAACCAGGTTGATCATGCGAAACCTGGCCGGGTCCATTTTTAATTCTTTGGCGATCAAGTCCATGTGCGACTCGGCGGCGAAGACCGCTTGAATCGCACCCGGCGCGCGCCAAAAACCGCAGGGGACGGTATTCGTATAAACCTGCAGCGCTTCCATGTAGGTGTTGTCCATTTTGTAGGGCATCGCCGAGCCCGCACCGCCGATGCTGGCGCGGCCGGGCTTCATGCCGGCGTAGGCGCCGGTGCCATGGATCGCTTGCAGGTAGCGCGCGGTGATGCGGCCGTTTTTCTTCACGCCGGTTTTGACTTTGATGACCGTGTCGTGGTCGGGGTTCATCGCGGTCAATTCTTCGGAATGCGACAGGACGATCTTCACCGGCCGGCTAGCGCGCTTGGCGAGGAAGTAACAAATGGGCAACTCACCGGCGCCGCTCTTGCCGCCGAAGTCGGCGCCGACGTGAACGGCTTGCAGATGAATATCACTCGGTTTGATGCCCACCGCTTTAGCAAACTGGGCGCGGGTGCCAAACGGTCCCTTGGTCGAAGCCCACGCGTGCACAGTGCCGTCACCGTCGATCTTGACCAAAAACGACTGCGGCTCGAGATAACCTTGATGGTGCATCGGCATGCGAAACGTGTGTTCGAGGACGAGATCCGCATCGGCGAATCCTTTTTCGATATCGCCCTTACCCCAGGTGAGCTTGTTGACGATGTTGCCGCCGGCCGGCGCCATGATGTCGGCCGGCGCGCCGTCATAGGCGGGCGCGTTGTCGTGCAGCACCGGCGCGCCAGGCTTGATCGCATCGACGACGTCGAAGACGGCGGGCAACTCTTCATATTCCACTTCAATCAAACTGACGGCTTCCTCGGCGGCGTCTTTGTCCTGCGCCGCCACCGCGGCGACCCGGTCGCCGACGAAACGGACTTTGTCCCAACAGAGGACCGGTATGTCGCGAATGCTTTTGCCTTGGTAATGCTCAGGCTCGTCCTTGCCGGTGACAACGGCTTTGACGCCGGGCACTTTCAGAGCTTTGGAAACATCGATGCTCTTGATGCGCGCGTGCGGGTAGGGGCTGCGCAAAATCCTGCCCCAGAGCGCGTCGCGAAAATGGACGTCGGCGCCGTAGATGGCGCGGCCGCTGACTTTGTCCGCGCCTTCAACCCGGCCGACGGCGGCGCCGATGATTGAGGATTCTCTTGCCATGCGAGATTCTCCTTCTGTAATTGGCTAACCTGGGTTATGAAGAGTAAGTAAAATGTTGCACCACGAAGGCGCGGAGAGCACGAAGTTCGGAAAAGGTTCTTTTGAGTTTCCCTGCTTCGTGTTCTTCATGCCTCACTTCGTGGTGAAGGTTTCTTATGCTCCACTCCGCCCATTGCCGCGCTTGCAAAGTGCGCGTGCGTGAATTGCTCGCTGCCATTTACGGCGATTGCCAGGTCAATCGCGGTTTCGAGTGGCCGTCGCAACCGCAAGGCTACGCGCACACGCTGATCGGCGCGCCATTGCAGCAGATCGCCGATGCGCTAGGAAACCTGCGCGGCCACCGCGACTACATCAAAAGTCCAACCATGCCACCCTGCGACTATTTTATTGCCGACCCGGGTTTTATCTTAGAATTCGACGAGAGCCAACACTTTTCTTGGCCGCGGCTAATAACGCTGGCGCAATATCCGCAGGACCTCCAGGTTGGGTATTCGATCTCGCGCTGGCAAACGCTGTGCCGGCAGATCGCCGCGGTCGACAACACGCCGCTGGATCGCGACGAGCGGCGCGCGTGGTACGATACCCTGCGCGATTTGCTGCCTATCATTCATGGGTTTCGGCCGACGGTGCGGCTCTATGCGGGCGATTTCCAGTGGTGTGCGCTGGACCCGGGAAACGCGGCGGATCGGGCGACTTTCGCGGCTCGTTGTGAATCGAGGCTTTGAGCTTTGGGAGCGCCGTGCCCCTTGATACCGTCCCCGCGGACTTATTCAGAGAGTCGCATGTAGGAAAAGGCGATCAGGTGACATCGAGGGAGGGATTGAAAGTTCTCAGTTCATGGTTATCTTTGACTTTAAATGGCGGAGCCTAACTATTATCAAACCCTCGGTTTACAGCGCGGCGCATCGAACGATGACATCCGCAAGGCTTATCGTAAACTGGCACGCAAGTACCATCCCGACGTCAATCCCGGCAACAAAGAGGCGGAGGCCAAGTTCAAAGAGCTGTCAGTCGCCTACGATGTCCTAGGCGACGATAATAAACGTAAGCTGTACGACGAGTTCGGTGCGGCCGGCCTAGCTGCGGGCTTCGACCCAGCGCAAGCGCGCCGCTATCAGCAAGCGCAGCAGCAGTGGTCGCGGCAGGGAATGGGCAATGGCGACGAATTCTCACCCGAGGGCTTCGGTGACTTGTTCAGTCATATCTTTAGCGGCGGCATGCATGGCGCGCGTGGTCCCGCACGCGGGTCCGATATTGAGTCGACGATAGATATCGACTTTCTCGACGCCGTGCGCGGTTTTCAAACTGCGCTCTCTTTGCAACGGGCGGTCAGCTGCGAGAGCTGCCACGGCAGCGGCAAGAAAGGCAGAGCCGATTGTCCGACTTGTGCCGGCACGGGGCGGCTGGTGCGCTCCGATACCTTGCGAGTTAACATCCCGCCTGGCGCCGAGCCAGGCAAGAAGATTCGTCTGCGCGGCAAAGGGCAGGCTGGTCTACGAGGCGCGCCGGCCGGCGACCTATACTTAACACCGCGGATTCGACCGCACCCGTTGTTCACGCGCTCAGGTCCGGACCTCATGATGGATTTACCGATCACTGTCGGCGAAGCGTTGCGCGGTTCCACCATCGATGTGCCCACGCCCAGCGGCACTATCAATGTGAAGGTACCTGCGGGCGCGCAAAACGGTCAGCAACTCCGTATCAAAGGCAAGGGTGTCGCGGCCCACGGCCAAACCGCGGCGGGCGACCTCTACCTGCGCCTGATGGTTCGGGTGCCGCAGGGGGCGCTTGCCAGCGATGTCGTGGACAAGATCGATGCGGCCTACGCCGCCGACGTGCGCAAAGATCTGCGCTTATAGTCGTTCCGTGTCCGCTATCAAAAAAATCGATGACTTGTTGCTACCGTGGCGTGGCTGACGTTAGACTGAACCTGTGAAAAAAGTCCTCGCGATTATCTTGGGCGGCGGTCAGGGGAGCCGCCTCTATCCGCTAACAAAATTGCGGGCCAAGCCGGCGGTGCCGCTGGGCGCCAAGTATCGGCTGATCGACATTCCGATCAGTAACTGCATCAATTCCGAAATCCAAAAAATTTACGTGCTGACCCAGTTTAATTCGGCGTCGCTCAACCGCCACATTACGCGGACCTATGCGATGGCTGGCGCCGGTTTCTCCCAAGGCTTTGTCGAAGTGTTGGCGGCGCAGCAGACCTCTGAAAAATCCACCTGGTTCGAAGGCACCGCCGATGCCGTCCGTAAGTACGGCAACCTGTTCGCCGAATGGAGCATGGATCAGTATCTGATCCTCTCCGGCGATCATCTTTACCGCATGAACTACGCCGATTTCGTTCAGCACCATCAAAAGACCAAGGCCGATCTTACCTTGTCGGTGGTGGCCGTCGATGAAAGCCGCGCCTCGGAATTTGGCTTGATGAAAATCGACCAGAACGGTCGCGTGACTGCGTTCAGTGAGAAGCCGACAGGGGAAGCACTCAAAGCGATGGCAGTGGACACCACGGTGCTGGGTCTCTCGCCGCAGGAGGCTCGCGCGAAGCCCTACATCGCTTCCATGGGCATCTATGTCTTCGAGAAGCAGGTGATGCACGATTTGCTGAGCGAAAAGGTTGAACGCACCGATTTCGGCAAAGAGATCATTCCCGCGGCCATCGAGCGGCACAAGGTGCAGGCTTATTTGTTCAACGACTACTGGGAGGACATCGGCACTATCGAGGCCTTTTACGACGCCAATCTGGCGCTCACCAAGCAGCCAGAGCCACTGTTTAGTTTCTATGATGAAAAAGCACCGATCTACACTCGCGAGCGCCATCTGCCACCGACCAAGCTGCTCGACAGCCACGTGATGGAGTCGATGGTGGGCGAGGGCTGCCTTTTGCGAGAATGCACCGTGAAGAAATCGGTCATCGGCGTGCGCTCGCGCATCGAAAGCGGCTCTGTGATCGACAGCGCTTTGCTGATGGGCTCGGATTTCTATGAGTCGCCGGTGGAACGTTTTCGCTTGCTGGAAAGCGGCGGTATTCCGCTGGGAGTCGGGAGCAACTCGACGGTCAAGAAAACCATCGTCGATAAAAATGCCCGCATCGGTCGCAACGTCCGGATTGTCAACAAAGACGGGGTTAGCGAGGGTGGCCGCGAGGCAGAAGGGTTCCTCATCAAGAGCGGTATCGTGGTCGTCATTAAGGACGCCACGATTCCAGACGGCACGATCATTTGATAGTCGAGTCGTGATCGGCGCCGGCCGCGCCAGCGGTAGTTTTGCGCAGGGTACCCGCGACCATTTTGTACTCGAACAAGCGACACTCCAAGGCGCCGTTGAACAGCGGCGTGCGCTTCGACACCGCTAGGCGGATCAGTTTGGGCAAGCGCATATCGGCGCTCAGGAAATAGGCTCGCCAGCCCGTGAACTGCTTTTTTAGCAAGTCGCCCAGCTTGGGGTAGAACTCGGCAAGTTGCTGCTGCTCGCCCAGGCGCACGCCATAGGGCGGGTTAGTAACGATGATGCCTTCCGGTGCGGGCGCGGTAAGCGACAGAGCGTCGGCCTGCTTGAGCTTGACGCACTCGCTTAAACCGGCGCGCGCGAGATTGGCGCGCGCAGCTTTGAGCACCCGGGCGTCGATGTCGCTGCCGAAGATTGCCAGAGGGCGCTTTGGCTGCTGCCGCGCTGTGGTTTGCCGCTGCAATTCCCGCCAGTGTTGCTCGTCGAAATTTCGCAATTTCTCAAAAGCAAATTCGCGCCCTAGCCCAGGCGCGATGTCGAGCGCCATGGTTGCCGCTTCGACTAGAATCGTCCCGCTGCCACACATCGGATCGAGCAGCGGCAGGTCCGGCGTCCAACCTGCTAGGCGCAATATCCCCGCCGCGAGATTTTCGCGCAACGGCGCCGCGCCGGTGGCGCCGCGCTGGCCGCGTTTGAACAGCGGCTCACCGGTGGTGTCGATGTAAAGTGTGAATCCGCGATCGGTTAGATGGGCTTGGATCGGAATATCCGGCGCCCGGGTGTCGACGCTAGGACGCTGATTCGACAAGCGGCGAATCTTGTCGCAGATCGCGTCTTTGATTTTGAGCGTGACGAAGTTGAGGCTGGTCAGTGGGCTCTTGGTGGCCGAGACATCGATGCGAATGGTGCGCGCTGGGTCGAAATACTGCGTCCACGGCAGGGCGAATGCGGTGCGATAAATATCGTCTTCGCCGGCGTAGCTCGCGCTGCCGACTCGCCACAGTACCCGGCTGGCGATGCGGCTCTCCAGATTAACGCGGTAGCACAGCGCGAAATTGCCGATGAACTCAACGCCGCCGCCCACCGCGTGAACTTTCTCCGCGCGCAGCTGGCGCAGCTCGTCTACCAACACCAACTCCAGGCCGCGCGGGCATGTGGCAAAGAATCTCTCCATGGTCCAGCAATTTCGACTGCGAGCAAGATTGCATGAGCCAGCACCGTTGTCGAGCACAGGTCAATGCGGTAGCGCTTTTAAACGTTGCGGCTCACTGATAAGGGTTGCCTAAATTTGAAGAGGAGAATTGCACCACGAAGGCGCGAAGCACACGAGGTTCGGAGAAGACTTTTTGATTCTTTTCTCTTTACCTTCATGATCTCGCGGTCAGATATAAGGTTTAGGGGCAGGGGGCTTGGGATGAAGAGATTTGCACTCGTATGTGTCTTGTTGGGCATCAGTTTTGGGCAAGGCGCGGCAGCGGAGAAGATCAAGTTATCGATCTCTTCGATCGACGTTTCGTTCTTGAACGCCGGTATCGCGCAGCAGCGCGGATTCTTCAAAGACGAAGGCCTCGATGTCGAAGTGATCCGGATGATTGCCAACGTGTCGATCAACGCCTTGGCCTCCGGTGACATTGATTATTCCATGGTATTTGCCTCGGTGATTCGCGGTGCGATGGTTGGTTTGCCGATGCGGGTGGTGGCTAATTTCATGGACAGCTCGACCCATGTGCTGTTGGCGCGGCCGCAATTCAAATCGGTGAAAGAGCTCAAGGGGCGAACCCTCGGCGTCAGTACCTTCGGCGCAACCGCCGAAGTGGCGGCCAAGATGATGATTCGCCAGGGCGGTATCGATCCGGACAAAGAAATGAAAGTGGTGCCCTTGGGCTCGACGGGGGCGCGCTTCGCGGCGTTAAAAGAAGGCATCGCCGACGTTGTTGTGCTCTCGCCGCCGGCCGACTCAGAAGGTGTCAAACAGGGCTTCAACGTCGTGGCGCGCGCGCATGAAGCGTTTCAAATGCCTTTTAGCGGCTTGGGGACCAATCTCAAGCGCTTAAAGGAGCGTCCCGATGAAGTGAAGCGGATGATCAAAGCGTTTATTCGCTCGAGCCGCTACGTGCGCCAAAACCGTGAAGGCGCCGTGCAGACGCTGATGAAATGGAGCCGCACCGACCGTGAGAGCGCTGAAGCGACTTATGACTCGACTTGGAAGATCTTCACCGAGGATGGCAACATGTCGCAGGACGGATTGAAGTTGGTGATCGATCAGGGGCGAGAGTCGAGCAAAATCACCCGTGCCGTAGCGATCTCAGAAGTGGCAGAGTTCGGCCCGCTGCGCGAAGCGCAGAAAGAGTTGGGAATAAAGCCGAGATAAGAGTGGCCACAAAAAGCGCAAAATAGAATCCGACATAGGGGCGGGTTTCAAACCCGCCCTCCGAATTTTCATCGTCGGGAGAATGCCGGCAAGTTGGAAGGTGGCTCTCCATGTTTAGCATCAAACTAGTCCTCTCCCCATTTTGTGCCCTCTGGGCTCTTTGTGGTTAAACCGCCCGAGTGTTTTGATCTTGATTCCCATCCGTTGGCTGTGATTTACCTGTGACGATCGGTTGTGGAGGCTGCGTCATGGACAGTCGGTCAGCGTTTAGACTCGTTCTCGTCGTTCTTTTGCTCTCGTGCGGTGTCGCCTCCGCTCAAGAGTCCTACTACAAAGGCAAACAGGTCACCTTTCTCGTCGGCGCGCCGCCGGGCGGTGGCTTCGACACGATGACGCGCATTGTCGCGCGCCATCTTGGACGCCACATCCCCGGGAATCCGATCGTCGTCGTGCAAAACATGCCCGGCGCGGGTACGGTGATCGCGGCTAATCATCTCTACAATCGTTCCAAACCGGATGGGCTCACCATCGGCGTGTGGGTCGGCAGCCTGGCGCTGCAAAAGTTCATGGGTGGCCCCGGTTTGGAGTTCGATCCGCTTAAGTTCGAATGGATCGGCGTGCCGGTGCAGCAGACGATGCTGTGCGCTTTCACCAAAGCTAGCGGCATCAACTCTATGGACAAATGGTATGCGTCCAAGACCCCGGTGAAGATGGGCGGGCAGGTGCCCGGGACGCGGCCTGACGATATTTCGTCGATCCTCAAAGCGGCGCTGAATCTGCCGATTCAATTGGTCCAGGGCTACAAAGGTACTGCTGATATCACGATGGCGGCCGAAGCGGGGGAGTTGGCGGGACAGTGTACCAGCTGGCAAGGCTTGAAAAGCAGTTGGCGCCGGCAGTATGAGGCCGGGGATGTGCACGTTGTGCTGCAAACCAATCGGAAATCGATTCCTGAATTGACACACGTGCCGCTGGCGATTAGCTACGCCAAGACTGAGGACGCCAAACAGCTCATCGAAGTCGGTATCCACGATCTGAATGCGATCACGCTGGCCTATTCCGCGCCGCCAGGAACGCCGAAGGACAAAGTGCAAACGCTGCGAAATGCGGTCGCTGCGACGTTGAAAGACCCGGCGTTTCTCGCTGATGCGAAGGCGGCGCAACAGGATGTCGATCCCATAGGTGGCGAAGATCTAGCTGCGACAATTGCCGGGTTCAAACGCATTCCCGGGCCAGTGATGGCCAAGTTGGCCGAAATATTGTTGCCGAAGAAATGACGAACCTGGATGCCGGCCTACGCCGGCATGACGATAACACGCAACGGCGATTCACGAGGAGAACAATGCTGCTGGCTGAAGAAGAACTCGAACGCATGCACAAGCGCTTTCCTTACCCGCGCTTTTCCAAGGCGGAGTACGAGCGCCGTTATCGCAACATCCGCGCGATGATGAAGGAAAAGAACCTCGATTGTTTGCTGGTCGTCGGCGGCTCGGCGGCCTACGGACGGCTCTGGTTCAATTTCCGTTACGTCACCAACATGATGGGCAAAGCGGAGCAGGCCAACTATTGTTTCATTCCCAAAGAAGGCGACCCGGCAGTCGTGACGCGCCCTGGCCATTCTCTAGCCGGCGGCATGCTGGCGCGCTCGGCATTGCGCAACATCATTGTTGGCCAACCTAGCGTGCTCGGCTCCATCGTCAACGAGATCAAAGACAAAGGCTACGATAAGGGCCGCGTTGGCATCGTCGAGTACGATCCCTATGTATCGATACCGCACAACCATTGGGAGTTTTTCACCAAGAATTTGCCGCAGGCCGAATTCGTCATCGTCACCAAAGAGTTCGTCGCGGTGCGATTGCTCAAGAGCCAGGAGGAGATCGACGCGCTGGAGAAATCAGCCGAGTACGGCGACGCGACGATTCTTGCCATGGCCGAGCGGGTGAAGCCCGGAATGACCGAAGGCGAGCTATTTGGCATCGCGCACGAGGCGGCCATGAAAGCCGGCGGCGAGATGGGCATGATTCAGTTGGGCTCGTCGCCGATGGACGATCCCGATATCAACGACCAGCGGCCGCGCCCGGTCGAGCGCGTGATCGGCCCGCGTGATTTCATCAACAACGAGATCGGTATTTTTCACAACGGCTACGAATCGCAAACCGGCAAGCCGATCATCACCGGCGCGCCGCCGAAATGGTTCGAAGAGATGTTCGAGCTGGCGCTGGAAGCTTACAAGCGGATCGAGCCGACGCTGCGAGTGGGGAGGACCAGCGAGGATTCGCTCAATGCGGGGAGGGTAGTGCTCGACTCGGGCTATGAGTACTACGGCGGTTTTCTCCAGGGCATGCTCGGCGCCAACCCGCGCCACGAGCCGCAGATCGGCTATGACCGGGTGCAGAGCAGCGAGGACCGGTTTTTGTTCGAAGCCGATGGCAAGCTGACTTATAAGCCAGGCATGATGTTCACTTTGCAAGTGCACCTGATCGACAAAGCGCACACGCGCAGTTTGTTCCTGGGTGACAGCTACGCGATCACGGAGAGCGGCGCCAAGTGCTTGAACAAAGTACCGCCGCAGTACTTTCGCGCGAAGTAGGAAATCGGGATCGGATGATTTAACCGCAAAAAGCGCAGAAGGCGCAAAATAAATTCGGATTGCCTCGCGCAAAGAGCGCAGAGAACGCAAAGTTTGGGAAAAAAAACCACTCACCACGAAGACATGAAGGACACGAAGTTCGGATAAAGAAATTGTTCTTTTCTTCTCTTCTCTTCTCTTACCTTCGTGATCTTCGTGTCTTCGTGGTGAGTGTCATCCGAACGGGTGCACTATGAAACACGGCTTTAAGACCTTTGACAGCGACATGCATGTTTACGATCACCCCGATCTCTACACGAAATATATGAATCCCCGCTGGGGCGATCGGGTGCCGGTGGCCGAAGGCTGGTCGCAACATGGCCGGCCGCAGTTCAGAATCGGCGGTGGCGCCAAGCTTAGGCCGCGCGATCGGTTGCTCGATGAATCGGAAAAGCGGGTCGAGCAGCGCTACGGCTTTGCCTTGGCGCGCGGCTACGACGCGGTGTCGCAGGTGCAGGCGATGGATATGGAAGGCCTCGATGCCGCGGTGCTGTTTCGCACCTCGCCGCTGCATTGCGATGAAACGTTTGAGCCCGAGTACGCCAACGATCTCTGCAAAGCCTGGAATAGCTGGATCGCCGATTTCTGCCGGGTCAGTCCCAAGCGGCTCAAAGCTTCGGCGCTGATCACGCTGCACGATGTCGATCTTGCCATCGACGAAGTCCGCCGCGCGGTGAACGAGTTGGGCGTGGCCGGCCTGTCGCTTTGCCCGGAGCCGATCAACGGCAAGTTCATCCACGATCGCCACTTCGACCCGCTCTGGGCGGAGATCGAAAAGTTAGGCGTCGCGCTTTGCTTCCATCCGCCGGCGGCGCCGAAGCAGGACCAGGTCGCTAACAAATTTTTTTCCCATCCCAACGGCAGCATCGTCGCTATGGCGCTGCGCAATCCGGTGGAGTTGATCCTCGCCGTGTCGGAGTTCTGCGCCGGCGGCGTGTTGGAGAAATTTCCCAAACTGCGGGTCGCCTTCCTCGAAGGCAATTGCGCTTGGCTGCCGTGGCTGCTCTATCGGCTCGACGAGCGCGCCAAGCTGCACGGGCCGCTGGCCGACGTGCCGCTGTCGAAGAAACCGAGCGATTATTTTTTCAAGCAATGCTTTATTTCCGTCGATCCCGATGAATCTCTGGTCACCGACGTGGTCCAGCGCATCGGCGACGACAATATCTTGATCTCCACCGACTACCCGCATATCGATGCCCACTTTCCCCATGCGCTGGATGAGTTTTTTGAGATCGAAGACCTGAGCGAAACAAGCCGGCGCAAGATATTGTGGGACAACTGTGTGCGTTTGTACGCAGTGGGAAACGACTAGCAATTTGCAATCGATCTGGGAGGAGTCATGGGCACAACCTTGGTAACCGGCGCCGGCCTGGTCGGCACATCCTTTGGACAAGTCGCACTTAAGCGCGGCGAAAAATTGGTCTATTTCGACCCGCAGCCGCGGCGCGACTTTCTTGATATGAAGCTCGGCAAAGGCAACTTTGAAGTGGTTCAAAAAGATGTGCGCGACTTGCCGGCGATCATTCAGGCGATCAAGGATTTTAAAGCCGAGACGGTATTGCACACGGCGGGTTTGATCGGTCCGCGGGTGGCCGATTCACTCTATACCGGTTTTCACATCAATGTTGTCGGCACGATGAACGTCGCCGAAGCGGTGCGCCTCACCGGCGTCAGGCGTCTGGTGCACATCAGCACCTTTGGCGTCTACGACTGGCGCCACCCGGCGCCGGCGCCGATCACTGAAGATTTCTACCGCGGCAGCGGCGTTCCTTATGGCAACTCCAAAGTTGCTAAAGAGCTGCTGTTGGAGTCCTACCGCAACATGCACAAGTTCGAGCTGATGGTGATTCGTCCGGCCAACGTCTACGGCCTCGGCCATTTCTGGTCAGGCTCGGGCGGCGGCGAGAAGATTCAAGCGTTGCTGGTCAGCGGCCTGAAGGGCGAAGTCGCCAAAATTCCGCAGGAGCAGACTATGGCGTTTGAATACATCTACTGCAAAGACATCGGCCGCGCCGTGGATCTAGCCGCGACGGTGCCGATGCCGGAGCAGAATATTTTCAACATCGCCGAAGGCAAAGTGACCTATTTCCAAGAGATCGTCGATATCGTCAAGAAGCTCTTGCCCAAGTGCTCGGTAGAGATCATTCCCGGCACCCCGCCGGTGTCGCGCACGCAGCACTTGGATATTTCCCGCGCGAAGAAATATTTGGGCTGGGAGCCGCAATATTCCATGGAGCAGGGCTTCCGCGATTACATAGAAGACTTGAAGCGGACAATGTGATTCGGAATTTCTCCCGCAAAGACGCAAAGGCGCAAAGGAAATTGGATGAAAAACGGCATGATGGCCCTCGATAGCGACATGCATGTCTATGATCCGCCGGATCTCTATCTAAATTACATGGATAAGAAGTGGGGCGACCGGATTCCCCGCGGCGAATGGCCCACCGACTATCCGCACATCGATTCCAAGTGGCCGCACGCGCTCAATAGTTTCTTGGCGATCAAAGGATTAGATCAAGTGTCGCAGCAGAAAATTCTCTGGGACAACTGCGCGCGTTTGTATGGGTTGAATCCATGAGCACACTAGTTTTCGGCGGCGCCGGTTTCGTCGGTTCCCATGTCGTGCGCAAGTTGATGGACGAGGGTGAGGACGTCGTTGCGCTCGATATCGGCATGCCCGATCCGCCGATGCCGCCGCTGCGCGATGTCATGGGCACGCTCAAATTCGAGATTTGCCATAGCGAGTACGCTGCCGAGGTCAACGACGCGGTGCGCCGGCACAAAGCCGATCGGGTGATCAATCTAGTCACTTCCTATTCTCCCGACTTTGAGAACAATCCGCCGCGCGGCGTCGATATCAACTTGCACACCCAGCTCAATATTCTCGAAGCGGCGCGCAATTTCGGCATCCAGCGCGTGATCCAGTCGAGCTCGAGCCACGTCTATGGCGCGGGCCGACCGGATGTGGTCGATGAAGAGAGCCTACCGCGACCCGATACGCTCTATGGCGCTTGCAAGGCGATGAATGAGTATCTTGGGCAGCATTATCACGAGCATTTCCGCATCGATCACGTGGCTCTGCGTTTTTGCCTGGTGCTTGGCTGGGGGCGCGGGCAGCGTAAGGTGCTCTCGCATCGTGGACCGTGGATCGTCGAGCTGTTTGAGCGACCGTTGGCCGGTTTGCCTGTCAGGGTGCCGTTCGCCTCGTCGAAGGGCTCGATCATCTATGTGAAAGATCTCGTCACCGTTTTGCTCACTGTTCTGCGTGCCGACAAATTGCCCCATCGGGTTTACGACGTGGTGACGGAGCCGCGCAGCAAAGCCGAAGCGGCAGCGATTGTGAAAAAACTACTCCCGGACGCCAAGATCGAGATCGACTTGCACGGCGCTTTCGGCGTAGAGCGGCCGCCGGAACGGATGACCGAGCGCGCCTGGCAGAACCCGCTACTGACGCGGGACTTCGGGTTTCGCGAAAAGTATTCCTACGAAGCCGCGATCACCGACTACATCCGCATGGCCCAGGACGGTCAGTTTAAGTGGTAGTGAAGATGCGCGCGCTCCGAGTTGCGCTATTCTCGATGCTCTGTGTCGCAGCCACGGTGGCGTCCGCGCAGGCGCAGCTCACCAAGATCAACGTTAGTTACAGCTCCATTAGCACGGACCAGCTGCCGCTCTGGGTCGGGAAGGAAAGCGGCATTTTCGCCAAGAATGGCCTCGATGTGCAGATGATCTATATTCGCGCAGCGATGTCGGCCATGGGGCTGCTCTCCGGCGATACGCCGATCGCTCAGGCCGCCGGGCCGGGGATCGTATCGAGCAACTTGCAGGGGTCGGACACAGTGATGGTCGGCGGCGGTGTGGTGGCGCTCAATCATTGGCTGGTGAGCCGGCCGGAGATCAAGACGCCGCAACAGTTGAAGGGCGGCAACGTCGCGGTCGGCGCGATCGGCTCTTTGACCGACTACGTAGCGCGTTTCGCGCTGCAAAAGATCGGTCTGACGCCGCTCAAAGATGTGTCGATGCTCGCCATCGGCGCGCCGCCCGATCGCATCCTCGCCGTGGAATCGGGCCGCGCGCAGGCGACGGTTTTGATTCCGCCCGGCAGCTTTTCCATGCAGAAGCGCGGCTACAATGTCTTGGCCGACGTGGCCGCGCTCGGCTTGCCATACCAGGTTGCCGGTGTAGCCACCACGCGCCGCTTTATCGAGAAGAATCCCGACATCGTGCGGCGCTACATGCGCGCGCAAATCGAGACCGTGCACCGGATGAAAACCGATCGCGAGACGACGATCAAAGTGCTGATGAAATATTTTTCCGGTCTCAAGGACCGCGATGTGTTCGACAAAACCTACGATCAGATTGTCGGCAGCGATAAGATTCTGCCCCCGAAGCAGTATCCGACTTTGGAAGGCCTCAAGACGATACTGGAGACCCTGGCAGAGCGGGAACCCAAGGCGAAGACGGCCAAGCCTGAGGACTTTGTCGATATGCGCTTTGCCAAAGAGTTGGACGACAGCGGCTTTGTCGACCGGCTTTATCGACGATGAGGAACTTATGAGCACACTGGTCTTCGGCGGCGCCGGGTTTGTCGGTTCCCACGTGGTGCGCAAATTGATGGACGAGGGCGAGGACGTCGTCGCCCTCGACATCAGCATGCCCGATCCGCCGATGCCGCCGCTGCGCGATGTCATGGGCAAGCTCAAGTTCGAGTACTGCCATGGCGAGTACGCCGCCGAAGTCGATAGCGCGGTGGCGCGGCAGAAGCCCGACCGGATCATCAACTTGGTCACGTCCTACCTGCCGGAGTTCGAGAACAATCCGCCGCGCGGCGTCGATATCAACTTGCACACCCAGCTCAATATTCTCGAAGCGGCGCGCCATTTCGGGGTCAGGCGAGTCGTGCAGTCGAGCTCGGGCCACTACTACGGGCCCGACCGCGGCGAATGGGTCAATGAGGACAGCCTGGCCAATCCCGATACTCTGTACGGCGCCTGCAAGGCGATGAACGAGTACCTTGGCATGCATTATCACGAACGCTTCGGCGTCGACTTCGTGGCACTGCGCTTTTCACTGGTGCTGGGCTGGGGCAGAGGGCAGCGCAAGTTTATTTCGGATCGCGGCCCGTGGATCGTCGATATTTTCGAGAAGCCGCTGGCCGGGCTGCCGGTGCGCATTCCGTACGCCGCCAAAGAAGGTTCGGTGGTTTATATCAAAGACTTGGTCACGATCATCATGACCGTGCTGATGGCGCCCAAGCTGCCGCATCGGGTTTACGATGTCGTCACCGAACCGCGCAGTAAAGCCCGGGCGGCCGAGATCGTGCGCAAGTTGATTCCAGGAGCGCAGATCGAGCTCGATATGAATGGCGCCTTCGGCCAAGAGTGGCCGGTGGAAAAACCGCCCAGACGCGCTTGGGAGAAAATGCGCTTGACGGAAGATTTTGGTTATCGGCATAAGTATTCCTTCGAAGCGGCGATTGCCGATTACATTCAAATGGCCAAGGCGAACAAGTTTTCATGGTAACTCGTTGTTCGGGAGGGGCGATGATTCTCCATCGATGGGTGGGTGCCAATCTATTACTCGCCGCGCTCCTCTGGGCGCCGGTGCTCCACGGCGCGGAAAAACTCAATCTCGGCTATGCCCAGGGGAGCGGTCTCTGGCCGTTCTGGGTGGCCATCGACGGCGGCTATTTCAAACAGAACGACCTTGACGTCCAAGCCGTGATGACCGGCGGCTCCGGTGTCACCATGGCAGGCCTCATCTCCGGTGATCTGTTCGTTTCCGCGGGCGGCAGCGCGGCGGGTGTTTCTCTGGTCGGCAGCGGCGCGGCGATCGTGCTCATCGGCCGCTGCGGCCGGCCGCCGTTTACGCTGGTGACCTCCGACCCGACCGTGCGCACGATCAAGGATCTCAGGGGCAAAGTGATTACTACCGGCACCGGGCAAAGCGGCGATCTGGTGCTGCGCGACCTGCTGCAGCGAAACGGCATGAAGGTCAATGATTTGCAGTATATCTACCAGGCCGATCAACAGGCCCGTTACATGTCGGTGCTTAATCAGCGCGCCGCTGCTGCGGTGATCAGCCCGCCCTACGATCTGATGGCGCGCAAAGCCAACCTGCGCGAGCTAGCCGATTTCAACACGGTCGGCAGCCCGCTCATGACCTGCGGCATCTGGGTGCGTAAGAATAACCTGGAGCAGCGCGGTGCGACGCTGGAGCGCTTCATCCGCGCCTACGTCCAGGCCGTGGCGCGGTTTCATCTCGACCGGCCGTTTGCCGTGCAATCGTTTCTCAAACACACCAGAAGCAAAGACATGGAGACCGCCGAGCACACCTACCGGCGCCAGGTCGACCTGGTGCCGCGCAAGCCCTATGTGATCAACGACGCGCTGCAGCCGTTGATCGATCAGGCGCTCGAAGCGAAGCCGGATATGAAAGCGCGCAAGCCGGAGGAGTTCTACGACAATCGCATCGTCAAAAAGCTCGACGAGTCGGGCTTCATCGACGGACTCTACAAATGAATAACGCTTTTGCAGCCCGGGCATTGCAAGACAAAGTCGCCCTGGTCACCGGAGCCGGCCACGGTATCGGCAAAGCGACGGCGACGTTGCTGGCGGAGCTGGGCGCGAAAGTAATTGTGAACGACGTCAACGCTGGCACCGCCCGGCAGACGGCATCCGAGCTATCAAGCCGCGGCTTGGCAGCGATCGCCTGTCCTGCCGACGTGACGTCGCGCGGCGCAGTTGCGCAGATGATCGGCGACGCGGTTGGGCAAAACGGCGCGCTCGACATCCTGGTCAACAACGCCGGCAGTACCCTGGGCGAACAGAAGTTCGACAGCTTTGCCGACGAAGACGAGGAGCTGATTGAGCGCATCGTTCAATTGAACCTCATGGGCGCGGTGTGGTGCTCACGCGCGGCGGTCAAGCACATGAGCGCGCGCAGGAGCGGCTGCATTATTAGCGTTTCGTCCAGCGTCGCGCTGCCCGGCGATCCCAAGTTTATGGCTTATTCCACCGCGAAAGGCGGCATCATCAGCTTCACCCGCTCGCTGGCGCGCCAGATGGCGCCCTTCGGCGTGCGTGTGAATGCGATCGTGCCCGGCACCATCAACTCGGGGAATCGGAGCCCCGAGTATTTGGTGAAACAAATTCAGCGCGTGCCGTTGGGCCGCGCCGGCACCTCCGAAGATGTCGCGAACGCCATCGCATTTCTGGCGTCGGATGCGGCGAGTTTTATCACCGGCCAAGTGTTGCCTGTGAATGGCGGGCAGACAATGCAGTGATGGTGTGTCAGTCTCGGGTTGCCGGTTTCGCGTTTTGGTTGCGCGCCGATGCAGTCTTTGCACTCGGAACCGAAAATCCAAGAAAACTTAGTAAGGAGTAAAGAATGAAAAACGGATTCAAAGCCTTTGACAGCGACATGCATGTCTACGATGCCGCCGGCATGTACGAAAAATACATGGACCCGAAATGGGGCGCGCGCGTTCCGGTGGGCCAGCGCAACGGCAAGCATGGCCGGGTGGAGTTCAAGATCGGCGGCGGGCAAAAGATGCGGGCGATCACCGAGGTGATTAACCACGGCCAACAAGTAGTCGCCGACCGTTACGCTTTCGCCGTGGCGCGCGACTACGATCCGGTGTCGCAGCTCCAGGGCATGGACATGGAAGGGTTGGACGTCGCCGTGCTCTTCCGCACCTCGCCCCTGCACTGCGATGAGACGTTAGAGCCGTCATACGCCAACGATTTGTGCAAAGCTTGGAATAGCTGGATTGCCGACTTTTGCAAAGAAGATCCCAAGCGCCTCAAAGCCTCGGCATTGATTACACTGCACGACGTCGATCTCGCCGTGGAAGAGGTGCGCCGGGTTGTCCATAAGCTTGGCATCCGCGCCTTGTCGCTTTGCCCTGAGCCGATCAATGACAAGCGGATCCACGACCGCCATTTCGATCCGCTCTGGGCCGAGATCGAGAAACTCGGCGTCGCACTGTGCTTTCATCCGCCGGCGCGGCCCAAACAGGACCAGGTGGCGAACAAATTCTTCGGTCATCCGAACGCTAACATCATCGCCTTGGCGCTGCGCAACCCGGTGGAGCTGATCCAGGCGATCTCATGCTTTTGCGCCGGCGGCGTGCTGGAGAAGTTTCCCAACTTGCGCATCGCTTTTCTCGAAGGCAACTGTGCCTGGCTGCCCTGGCTGCTCTATCGCCTCGATGAGCGCGCCAAGCTGCACGGCCCGTTGGCCGATGTGCCGCTGTCGAAAAAGCCGAGCGATTATTTCTTGCAGCAATGCTTTATTTCGATGGATCCTGACGAGGAGCTTGTCACCGACGTGATCAAGCGGATTGGCGATGACGCGGTTCTGATTTCGACGGATTATCCGCATATCGATGCGCACTTTCCCCATGCGTTAGATGAGTTTTTCGAGATTGAGGGCATTGGCGATGCGAGCCGGCGCAAGATTCTATGGGACAACTGTGCGCGTCTGTACGGGATGTGATTTTCGATGCGGCGCGATGAAACGCGGGCGACCAGGCGGTCGCCCCTACAGAAGGCGCAGAGAATGGGTGGTCGCGCTATTGTGAACTGTCTGCGGTCAACGACGTTGGTGCTACTCCTTTCGTTATCTTCCTTTTGTCAGGCAGCGGAGACGCCGGCCAAAACCATCTTCGCCTACGGCGCCATCAACGCCTACATGACCTCGACCTGGGTCGCCAGGGATCTCGGCTTGTTTCGCAAACACAACGTCGAGGTCGAACCGGTGTTCATCATTGCCGGGCGCGCCGCGCCGGCGATGCTCGCCGGTGAAGTGCAGGTGGGACTCATCGGGCCGACCCATGTGACTAACGCGGTGGCGGCGGGCGGCGACATGGTGATGTTCATGGGCAATCAGAACAACGTGCGCTACATTTTGGTTGTCCACCCGAGCATCAAGCGGCCCGAAGACTTGAAGGGCAAGCGCATCGCCATCGGCGCCAGCCAAGCGGGGCTCGCCTCGCTGGCGACCCATGCGGCGTTGGATCACATGGGGCTCAACGCCAAGCGCGATAACGTCACGCTGCTCTTAATCGGCGAGGAGCCGCTGCGGCTGGCCGCCTTACAGACCGGCAACGTCCAGGGAACGTTGATCGCGCCGGAGTTGGCCGGCGTCGCGGCGAGCCAAGGCTTTCCGATCCTGCTCGACATGGCCAAGCTCAATATTCCCTTCCAAGCGAGCGGCATGGTGACCACACGGCGCATCATGAAAGCCGATCCTATCATGCTCGAAAGGGTCGGCCGGGCGACCGTCGAGTCGATTCAATACATTCGCAACCCGGCCAACAAGAAGACTGTCTTGGGCATCATGACGAAGAATCTCAAACTCTCGAAGCCTGACAAAATCGAGCTGTCGTACAACGATCTCGTCGAAGAGTTGCCGCGCAGCATTTGCCCGACGGTGCCGGGGGTGCGCTCGGTGATGAAGTTCATGGCCGATCTCGGCTTGAACGCCAAAGCGGCCCAGATGAAGACCGACGAGGTTGTCGACCTGACGCTCTGCAAACGTTTGGGAGGGGATGGCAACTGACTAAAAGATCGATGGATTATTGCATGCTACGACATTGGGCGTATATGATCTTTTCATTAATTGAAAACGGAGAACGCAAAATTGAAACTTTTCGGAACGGTTCGGCCATTCCTGCTTAGCGCTCTAGTCCTCAGCTTCCTGCTGCTTCACACATCTCGCTCCACTTGGGCGAGGGACAGGCTGGTTATTGGCTACACCGCGATTACAGGCATCAAGGCGGGCCTGTGGGTTGCCGAAGATGCCGGGATCTTTGACAAGCACAACATTCAAGCCGACATGATTTTGGTTACCTCGGCATCGAAGATGGTGCAGGCCATGCTTGGCGGCGACGTGCCGTTTGCCGCGGCGGGCGGCAACGCCGCCGTCGATGCCAGTCTCTCCGGCGCCGATATGGTGATGCTCGGTGTGCTCGCCAAGGTGCCGGCGTTTTACATCATGGCGCTGCCGGAGATCAAAACCATCGAAGATTTGCGCGGCAAGCCGGTGGGGGTGACGCGCTTCGGTTCGTCCACCGATTTCACCATGCGCTATCTGTTGCGTAAGCATGGGATGAATCCAGACCGTGACGTGACGATGATTCAAGCCGGCGATTTGAACGCGGCGGCGGCGATGCTCAAGACCAAGGCGATCGTTGCGGCGCCGTTTTCAAGCCCAGCCAATTTGCGCGCACAGGAAACGGGCGCGCGGTCATTGCTCAACATGGGGACGGCAGGCGTTTACTTTCCCCATGATGCTCTGATGGCGCGCCGGTCATTCGTTGCGGCCAACGAAGATCTCGTGCGCCGGCTGACTCGCGCCTACTCCGAGGGTGTGCACCGGCTGTTCACCGATCCGGCGGCTGGCAAGAAGGCAGTGCGAAAATATGCGCGGACGAGTGATCCCAAAGTTATTGACGCGGTCTATCAGTACGCCCTCGACTATGTGGAAAAGATCCCCTACAACTCGAAGGAAGCGGTGCAGGAGGTTTTGAGCCAGGCCGCGGTGCGTAATCCTAAAGCGAAGGACGCCAAGCCAGAGAGCTTCTACGATGATCGGTTCGTCAAAGAGTTGGATGGGCAGGGTTTTTATAAGCAGCTTTGGAAATAATTGAAAATTGAAAATGGAAAATTGAAAATTTTCGGAATCCGTAGTGCCAAGAGGCACTGTTGATACAGACAATTGAAGTGCCGCCAGTCCAATGGAAGAAATTCACATAGTCGATACTACGCTGCGCGACGGCGACATCAGTCTGTGGGCTTATGGCATGACCACGGGCATGATGCTGCCGACGCTGCGCCATTTGGACGAAGCCGGTTTCGACTCCATGGAATTTTTCTTGCAGCAGCGCTTCAAGAAATTTGTCCGCGAGCACAAGGAAGATCCGTGGGATTGGCTGCGATTGGGCACGAAAGAAATCAAGAAAACCCGGCTGCGCTATCACGGTGGCATCCACAGCGGCTTTGAGTTTATTCCGGAGTGCATTCGCAAGCTGGTGATCAAGACGGTCGCCAAATACGGTGTCGACCTCACCCGCACGTCGAGCTTCTGGAACGATTTCGATGAGCTCGCCCATGAGACCAAGGAGCTGCGCGAGCTGGGCATGGAGGCGGTGGTCAACTTAATCTATTCGATCTCACCACGCCACACCGACGCGTACTACGAACAGAAAGCCAAGGACGCCGCGGCGATCAAGCCCTATCGCATCTGCTTCAAAGATGTTGGCGGCATGCTCACGCCCGAGCGCACGCGCGACTTGGTGCGATTGATCAAGCGGCACACCGGCGACATTCCCATTGAATTCCACGCCCACTGCAACAACGGTCTCGCGCCGTTCAACCTGCTCGAAGCGGTGAAAGAAGGGATTCGCATCGTGCACACGGCGATCCCGCCGCTGGCCAACGGCTCGTCGCAGCCGTCAGTGTTCAACGTCGCCCATAATTTGACCGCTTTGGGCTACAAGCCGTTGGTGAATCTCGACGCGCTGCCGCCGGTGAGCGAACATCTCTCGGCGGTGGCCCAGCAGGCCAACTTGCCGATCGGCGCGCCGCGCGAATACGACCAGGCGTGGTATCGCCATCAGATCCCGGGCGGAATGATTTCCAATCTTTTGCATCAACTGAAACTCATGGGCAAAGGCGACAAGCTCGACGAAGTGCTGGAAGAGACGGCGCTGGTGCGCGCTGAGTTGGGCTATCCGATCATGGTAACGCCGCTGTCGCAGTTTGTCGGTGCCCAGGCGGCGATTAACGTGATGGTGGGCGAGCACTATAAGGAAGTGACCGATCAGGTGATCCAATACGCGCTGGGTCAGTGGGGCAACGAAGGCAGCGCGCATATGGATAACGAGGTCAGAGCGAAGATCCTCGATCGCAAACGGGCGCGCGAGCTGGCCGAGGTGAAACATGCTGAGCCGACGCTCGAAGAAGTGCGGCGCCAGTACGGCGGCGCGCATTTGTCGGACGAAGAGTTGATTCTGCGCTACTATGCGGGACCGGAGTTTGTCGACGCGCTCAAATCGGCGCCGCCGCGGAAGGAATATCTCGACGGGCGCAAGCCGTTGGTGCGACTGATGGAAGAGATCGGCAAGAGAAAACAAACCGGGTATGTTTCGATTCGGAGGGGAGATTTTTCGCTTGAGCTGCGCAGAGCAAGTGTCGATTGAATGCACAAAGTGATTTCCGACCTCCACTCCCTTTGGGAAGGGATTGAGGTGAGGGCGCATCGTGGCGCGATTCTGCCACACTTCGAACAGCCCTCACCCTAGCCCTCTCCCAAAGGGCGAGGGAACCGGATCGTCTCAGTGCCGCACTGATGCTTTTTGTCGAAAAGAGGACTAACAATTCCAATGTGACGGAGGTTCTATGAAATCACGATTAGTGCAATCGTTATTCGTATGGGCAAGCGTTTTGATATCGTTAGGATCGGCGCGCCAGCTCAGTGCGGAAACGCGCATCTCGGTGGGCGTCACCGAGACGATGGAGACGTTCAACCCCTACGGTGAGAGCGTCTCATTGATGTATAGCGTGTGGTGTCAGGTGCTGGGCTGCCTCGGCACCTACGATTTCGCCCAGGGTAAGAATGTAGGTCTCTTGGTCGAACGTTGGGAGACCAAAGACCCGAAGACCTGGTATTTCTACCTGCGGAAAGACGCGCGTTTTCACGACGGCTCGCCGGTGACGGCCGAAGACGTGGTGCACTCGCTGCGGCGCACGCGCGACGATCCCTATACCAAACAGAGGCAATTGATTGCGCCGGTGGCGAGCGAAAGTGTCGTGGATAGCCATACGGTTAAGGTCGTCACTAAAGAACCCACCGCGCCGTTGCTCGATTACCTCTTTGATCGCATCATCATCACCAGCAAAGCTGTCTACGACAAATACGGCCCGGAGGTGACCGACCGGCAATATCCCATCGGCGCCGGGCCATACAAGTTTCGCGAGCTGATTCCCGGCCAACGCCTGGTGATCGGCAAAGACCCGCGCCACCCGATGTGGAAGCAGCACAAACAAGCGCCGGACGAAATCGTTTTTCGCATCATGCGCGAGCCGGAACAGCGGGTCACTGCGTTGCTGAACAACGAAATCCAGGTCGCCATGTTTGTGCCGCCGCATATGCGCGAGCGGGTGGATCGCAGCGCCAACCACAAGATCGCCAAATTCAACAGCGCAGAAGTGATGTTTCTGGCGATGATGCCTAAGTTCAAGCCGTGGGATAACAAGCTTTTGCGCCAGGCTGTGACCTATGCCATCGACCGCGACACGATCGTCAAAACCATTTTGCGCGGAGAGGCCGATCGCATCGAGGGGCCGCTGGCGAGCGGCATGTTCGCGTTTGACCCTAATCTGCAGCCGCGCCAGACCTACAATCCGGAAAAAGCCAAAGAGCTCGTCAAGCAGGCCGGCTATCCCAACGGCCTCGATGTCGAGCTGTTCACACCGGTCAACCGCTACACTTTCGATAAACAATTGACCGAAGCGATGGTGCCGATGCTCACCGCCGTCGGCATCCGCACCAAACTGATGACGCCCGAATGGGCGACGCTGTGGGCCAACGTGCAAACCGGCAAAGTGCCGTTCTACTACATGGGGCGCGGCAGCGTCGTCGATCCGAGCGCGTATCTGGCGCAATATTTCGAGACCGGCGGCTCGCCGCGCATCGGTTTTTCCCATCCGAAAGTGGACGAGTTGTTGGCGCAGGAGCGGCAGACGTTTGACGTCGAAAAGCGCAAAAGAGTCCTGCGCCAGGCGATGAGCGTGATCAACGAGGAGGCGCCGGCGGCGTTTTTATGGCGCCACCAGCTCTATTTCGGCATGAGCAAAAACATCGATTACAATCCGTTGCCCAGCGAGCGGCTTTACGGTTGGAACATCAAAGTCAAATAAGAATCGAAAACCCTCGCCCGCTTGCGGGCGAGGGCGGGGGGGTCCATCTTACCGCGTTGATGTCGGAAGACGAGGTCCTTCGCCCATCGGCTCAGGCTGACAAAGCTGTCGATTTCCCTATGGTAGCATAGGAGCAGGTATGAAGCAGCATAGTTTTGGATTGTTTGCCTTTGCGCTTGCGCTTACGGTTACGGCAGGGCTGTGCTCGACAGCGAGCCGCGCCGCTGAAACTCGCGTCTCGGTCGGCGTTACCGAGACCATGGAAACGTTTAATCCCTACGGCGACAGCGTGGCGTTGATGTACGGCGTCTGGTGTCAGGTGTTGGGCTGTCTCGGAACCTATGATTTTGACAAGGGTCAGTATGTTGGAACAATCGCGGAGCGCTGGGAAGTCAAGGATCCCAACAACTGGATCTTCCACGTGCGCAAAGGAGTGAAATTTCACAACGGCACGCGCGTGACGGCGCATGATATCGTTCACTCCATAGGGCGTGCACGCAAGGATCCGCTGAGCAAGCAGACGATTATTGTTGCCGCCGTGGCGAGCGAAAAAGCCTTGGACGATTACACCGTTCAATTGACGACGAAAATTCCCACGGCGCCGCTGCTCGACTATCTCTTCGACCTGCTGATCATCACCAGCAAGGATCTGTACGACAAGTATGGTCCGGAGGTGGCCGACCGGCAGTATCCCATAGGTGCAGGACCCTACAAGTTCCGCGAATTGATTCCCGGCCAACGTTTGGTGATCGGCAAAGACAAAACGCACCCGATGTGGAAGCAGTATCCGCAGGCGCCCGATGAAATTGTTTTTCGCATCATGCGCGAGCCGGAGCAGCGGGTGACGGCGCTACTCAGCAACGAAATCCAAATCGCCCAATTCGTGCCGCCCCATATGCGCGAGCGGGTGGAGAATAGCCCCAACCATAGGATCGTAAAACTTCTCGCTAACGAGCTCATGTTTTTGGCCATGATGAATAAAGTTAAGCCGTGGGATAATAAGCTGGTGCGCCAAGCGGTGGCCTACGCGATCGATCGCGACACGATTATCAAAACTTTGCTGCGTGGCGAGGCGTCGAGGCTCGATGGTCCTTTGGGCGAGGGGCAGTATGGCTACGATCCCAATTTGCAGCCGAAATACACTTACAATCCGGAGAAAGCTAAAGAACTTCTAAAGCAGGCCGGTTATCCGAATGGTGTCGACGTGGAGCTGCAAACCCCGGTGGGGCGGTACACTCTCGACAAACAACTGACTGAAGCGATGATTCCGATGCTCAACGCGGCGGGCTTTCGCGCCAAGCTGCTGACACCGGACTGGGCGACGCTATGGGCTAACGTCCAAGTCGGCAAGGTACCGTTCTACTACATGGGCCGCGGTAGCGTGCTCGATCCTAGCCTCGCGCTGGCGCAGTATTTCGAAACCGGCGCATCGCCGCGCATCGGTTATTCCAATCCCAAAGTAGACGAACTACTGCAGCAGGAGCGACAAACTTTCGATCCGGCGAAACGCAAAAAGATTCTGGCACAAGCGATGAGCTTGATCACGGAAGATGCCCCGGCGCATTTTCTTTGGCGCCATCAGTTGTTTTTTGGCATGGCCAAGAACGTCGAGTACCGGCCGCTGCCCAATGAGCGGATTTATGGCTGGAACATAAAAGTAAAGTAGAAACGGAGACAATATGAAAATCGGTGGGTCGCTACGTCTGATTGTTTTGGCTTTTTCCCTGTCAGTCGCTCCCGGGTTGCCGCCGCGCGCCGCCCAGGCCGCAGAGACTCGCATCTCCATCGGCGTGACGGAGACGATGGACACCTTCAATCCCTACGCCGATAGCGTGTCACTCATGTACAGCGTGTGGTGCCAGGTGTTGGGCTGCCTCGGGACTTATGATTTCGACAAAGCGCAGCATGTCGGGCTGGTGTTGGAAAAATGGGAAGTGAAAGATCCCAATAACTGGCTGTTTCATGTGCGCAAGGGGCTCAAGTTTCACAACGGCACACCGGTGACGGCGCATGATGTCGTGCATTCGATGGGGCGGACGCGCAAGGACCCGCAGAGTAAGCAAACGCAGAATATCTCGGCGGTGGCGAGCGAAAAGGCGCTCAACGATTACACGGTCCAAGTTACCACCAAGATTCCGACCGCGCCGCTGCTGGATTATCTCTTCGACCGCATCATCATTACCAGCAAAGATCTCTACGATAAGCTGGGACCCGAGCAGGCTGACAAGCAGCCCTTCGGCGCGGGCCCGTACAAGTTTCGCGAACTGATCCCCGGCCAGCGTTTGGTCATCGGCAAAGATCGATCCCATCCCATGTGGAAACAGTATCCCCAGGCACCCGATGAGATTGTGTTCCGCTTGATGCGGGAGCCGGAGCAGCGGGTGACTGCGCTGTTGAATAACGAGATTCAGATCGCGCAGTTTGTGCCGCCGCATTTGCGTGAGCGCGTTGAGCGCAGTGCCAATCATAGGATTGTCAATTTTCACACCGCGGAAATTATGTTCCTGGCGATGCAGCCGAAAGTAAAACCCTGGGATAACAAACTGGTGCGCCAGGCAGTAGCCCATGCGATCGACCGCGATACCATCATCAAGACGCTGTTGCGCGGCGAAGCGGCGCGGCTCGATGGACCGCTGGGCGAGGGACAGTATGGCTACGATCCCAACCTGCAACCTAGGTACACCTACAATCCCGAGAAGGCACGCGAGCTGTTAAAGCAGGCCGGTTATCCCAATGGCGTCGACGTCGAGCTGCAAACGCCGGTGGGGCGCTATACGCTGGATAAGCAAATCACTGAAGCGATGGTTCCCATGCTTAACGCGGCCGGCTTCCGCGCCAAGCTGCTGACACCGGATTGGGCGACGCTGTGGGCCAACGTGCAGGTCGGCAAAGTGCCTTTCTACTATATGGGCCGCGGCGGTGTCGTCGACCCAAGCGCTGCGCTGGCGCAATACTTTGAGACGGGTGCGTCGCCGCGCATCGGCTTTTCCAATCCCAAGGTCGATGAGCTGCTAAAACAGGAGCGGCAAACCTTCGAGCCCGCCAAGCGCAAGAAGCTCTTGGCCGAAGCGATGAGCGTGATCACCGAAGAAGCGCCGGCGCACTTTCTCTGGCGCCATCAGCTGCTCTTCGGCATGGCGAAAAACGTCGAGTATCGGCCGCTGCCGAGCGAGCGGATTTTTGGCTGGAATATGAAGGTGAGATAATAATGGGCAATGGATAATGGATAATTTTCGGAGAGGGGGTTGGGCGTTATCAATTGTCCATTATGCATTATCAATTGTGGGTATTACGTCGCCCTCTGCAAACGGGATAGGTTCAGTTCGGCAGGTGATGTTTTCGCCGGCTTTTTGGAGTTTGATCCACTTCGGTAAGGCTTTATCGAGAGCAGGGAAGTCGTCGCGGTAGTGTTGGCCGCGCGATTCCCTGCGCGCGAGGGCGCTGCGGGTGACCATTGCACCAACCCAGGCGAGGTTGGCGCATTCTAAGGCTTTGATCCAACTGCGTTGGTCGGTGCCTTTTAGTTCTGAGATTTTTTCTTTACGGATCGCGTCAAATCCCGCGACGCCGGTGTTCAATCCTGTTTCGTTGCGCACAACGCCCGCAGTGGACCAGGCGAGGTCTTTGATCTCGCGCTCGATCTCGTAGGGATTCAGTCCGCCTTCGCCGCGAAACGATTCCACTCGCTTGATTTCATCGTGTAGGGCGCCTTCGTCGAACGATGCTAGGGCATTCGCGTTGGCGAAATGCGCGGCGTATTTTCCGGCGCGGGCGCCGAGCACCATGCAGCTCGCGATCGCATTGCCGGACAAGCGGTTCGAGCCGTGGATGCCGGTGGCCGATTCGCCAGCGGCGAATAGACCGGGGATGGTCGTCTCGCACTTCTCGTTGACGAACAAACCTCCCAAAAAGGTGTGCAGCGCCGGCACCCAGGCAAAGCGGTCGCGCCGGCAATCGATGCCGGCGGCGGAAAGCTTCGGCGCGTATTCGAACTGAATCTCGTCGTCCCACTTTTCGTCAGGGATAAACGATGGGTCGATGCAGATGGGCCCCTTGCCGGCGAGCATTTCCTTGTAGGTGGCCTGGACCAAGATCGCCCGCGTCGTGCCTTCCAATCTTTGCGGATCGTATTTTTCCAAGAATCTTTCCCCGGCGGCGTTCAAAAAACGGCCGCCTTTGCTGGTGAAGGGCGAGAGGCCGGCCATCGGCACGGTGATGCCGTTCGGCGCGGGAATCAGGGTAAACTCGAGAAACTCCATGTTGGCCAACTCCGCGCCGATATTGAACGCGGCGACATAGGCGTCACCGGTGGTGTGAAAGTTGGCGCTGGTAAATTTCTGCAAACCCACGGCGCTGCCGGCGGCGAGAATGATCGCCTTGGCTTTGTAGAGGCGAAACTCACCCGTCTGGACGTTGAGACCAAGGGCACCCGTGACGCGATCGTTGGCCGTGAAGAGCTTAGTGATCATCGTCCACTGCTGGACCTGGACTTCGCGGTTCAAGACTTCCTTGCGCAGCGTGCCCATCATGCCGACGCTGCCGCCGATGGGCGGCACGCTGCGCGCGAAGGAGCTGCCGAGCCGTTTCTCCTGATAGAAGTGCTTGCCGTCGACGGCTTTCTTAAAGTGGAGGCCAATTTCTTCCAGCTCGATGATGCGCTCGGTGATTTCGTCGACCACGGCGCGGACGATCTTCTGGTGCGGGATGTAGTCGCCGCCAATGACGGTATCTCTGAAATGAACGTCTTTGTTGTCGCGCGGGTCGGCATGACCGAAGGCCGCCTGAGGCACGCCGCCGGAGGTCGGGCTGGAGCCGCTGCGGCCAAGGCGGCCTTTGTCAACGAGGATGACGTCCATACCGCGCTTGGACGCCTCCAGCGCCGCCATGCAGGCGGCAAGCCCGCCGCCGACGATCAGGACGTCGCATTCATGGGTTTGTTTGACGACGGTCATGGTTCTACTTATAGCGTTGTGACTCGGAATTATCTCGCGTAGAGGCGCAGGGGACGCAAAGTTCGGATTGGGAAATATTCACCACCAAGACACGAAGGGCACGAAGTTCGGAAGAGGAAAGTTTTTCGAAACTATCTTCCTCTTGCCTTCGTATCCTTTGTGCCTTCGTGGTGAAAATCCGATTTCCTCGGCGCCAAAACAACTTCAATGGCGTCCTCCGGGCAGACCAGCTCGCACAGGAAACAGTTGACGCAATACTTGTTGCCATAGGGAAAGACTTTGTCTTTCTTTTCGTTGAAGCGAAAGACGTCGGCGCCGCAGTCGTAAACGCAGATGCCGCAGCCGTCGCACTTGTTGGGATCGACTTTAATCATTTGTCTTTCGCGGCGAGGGCGCGCCAGACCTTTTCCGGCGTCAGCGGCAGCTCGGTCAGCCGCACGCCGACGGCGTTGAACAGGGCGTTGCCGATGGCCGACGGCACGGTGAGGAGGCCGCTTTCGCCCATGCCCTTGGCGCCGTAGGGACCGGGGCCGTTGCCGTTTTCGAAGAGAATCGTGACCAGCTCTTCAGGCAAATCTTTTACGTTGGGCACACGATAGTTGATCAAGCCTGGATTGACCATGACGCCGTTCTCGTACTCGGTCTTCTCAAAAAACGCCTGGCCAATGCCCTGCACCAGCGCGCCGACTTCCTGGGTGTGGCACTGCTGCGGGTTGATCGCTTTGCCGGCGTCGGCGATGGTGACGAATTTTACAATCTTGATTTGGCCGGTGTCGCGGTCGACTTTGATTTTCGCCGCGCCCCAACTCACCTCCCAGAAGGGCGCCTTGGCGCCCATGAGAATATTCGGGTCTTTGGTGCTTTCGTAGCGGCCGTGGCCGGCGACGACGCCGTTGGCGCCCTTTAGGTGGCGGACCACGTCTGCCGTGCTCAGCGCAGTTTCGCCGAAGCGGACAAAACCATCGCGCAACGAATAGTCGGCATCGGAACGAGCGGTCATTTGCGTGGCGCCTTCGATCAACTGCGCTTTCACCGACTGGGCCGCGCGCTGCACGGCCAGGCCCATAACCGTAGTGCCGCTGCTCGCATAGGTTCCGAAGTCCAGCGGTGTGTGCGCCGTGTCGAGCGGCGCAAGCGCAACTTCGTTCGCGGTGAGCCCCAATTCTTGAGCGGCTATTTTTCGCAGCGCTGTGTTAGCACCCTGACCGATCTCCACCGTGCCCTCGAACAGCGTCACTTTGCCGTCGGTATTCACTTCGACGCGCGCCTCGGAGACTTTGTAGTTGCCGCCGCCGTCCTTGAGCGCGCAGCTGACGCCGATGCCGCAGTCTGGTTCGAGTTTCTCACCCCAGCCGATCTCTTTGGCGACGCGCCGCAGTCCTTCCTTCATGTCGCAGTCCACCGGCGTGTCGCCGGGGCAGAAGTCGTGGCCTACGGTCATGAGATTCTTCATGCTAAATTCCACCGCGTCCCAACCCATCTCGTGGGCGATCATGTCCATCTGCGATTCGTAGGCCCAGACCACTTGCGGTGTGCCCATGCCGCGGAAAGCGCCGGCGGGAACGGTGTTGGTATAAACTGCGTAGCCGTCGGATTTGATATTAGGAATGACGTAGGGCCCGTGCACACGGAAGGCGGCTTTCTGGCAGACGCGCGGGCCCGCGTCGGAGTAGGCACCGCTGTCGACATGGGCCACCGATTCTCGCGCGATGATTAAACCGTCCTTGCTGACGCCGGTCTTGATGCGCACGCGCATGGCTGGCTTACTGACGGTGCGAAACGTATCTTCGGCAGTCAGTGCTAAAAACACCGGCCGCTGCGCTTTGCGCGCCAACATCGTGATCAATGGTTCGAACTTGGTGTGATTCTTGTTGCCGTAGGCGCCGCCGACCCAGGGCACGATGACGCGCACTTTGTCGCGCGGCATGTCGAGCATTTCGGCGATTTCTTGCTGGGCGAGAAACGGGTGCTGGGTCGAGCTCCAGACGGTGACGAAGTCGCCGTTCCATTCGGCTAGAGCTAGATGCGGTTCTAGGGAGTAGTGCGCGACTTTGGAAAAATAAAAACTGTGCTCGAAAACGCGGACCGACTCCGCAAAGCCTTTGGCAACGTCGCCCTTTTGCCAACCGAAGTGAAAGCTTGTGTTGCGATGCCGCTTGGCTTCTTCGTCGACACTCGGATAGCCGGGAAATTTCTCGCCGTGTTCGCTGGTGTAGTCGTGAATCTGGGGCGCATCGGCAGCGACGGATTCGTCCAGGCTCAAGAGCGCGGGCAGCTCATCGTAGTCCACTTGAATCAGTTTGAGCGCGGCTTCAGCGATCTCGACGCTCTCCGCCGCCACCGCTGCCACGGGATCGCCCTCGTAGCGAACTTTCTGCATCGCGAGAATGGCCTGGTCCTTCACCAGCGGGCCAAAGTAGGGATTGATATCTTTTAGATCGTCGCGCGTCAGCACGGCGACCACACCGGGTAGCTGCTCAGCGGCTTTTGCGTCGATGCGTCTGATGACCGCGTGGGGCAGGGGGCTGCGGAGAATCTTGGCGTAGAGCATGCCTGGTCGCTGCAAATCGGCGGTGTAGATCGGCGCGCCGCGAACTTTCTCGGCGCCGTCGAGACGGAGCCGCTCCCGATCCAATGGCTGAGTTGCTTTTGTGCGCAACAAATCCGCGGCGCGCTTGACCGCGGCGATGATTGAGACGTAGCCGGTGCAGCGACAGATGTTGCTGGCGAGGTGGTGTTTGATTTCCTCGTCGGTGGGATTAGGAGTTTTCGCCAGGAGCGCATAGGTCGACAAAATCATCCCCGGCGTGCAGTAGCCGCACTCGAAGCCGCCCTCCTGCCAGAAGGCTTGCTGGATCGGATGAAGCTTGTCGCCATCGGCGAGACCCTCGATGGTTAAAAGCGACTTGCCGTCGATTTCAAAGGCCGGCGTCGTGCACGCGCTCACGGGATTGCCATCGACAAGTACAGTGCAAGCGCCGCAGACCTGCACGTCGCAACTGACCCGGGTGCCTTTGAGATTTAGTTCGTCGCGGAGAAAATCGGCGAGTAGTCGCTGCGGCTGGACGGTGGTGTCGCGCCACTGGCCATTGAGCTGAAAGCGAATCGATTTCTGCTCTAAAGAGGTGCTCACGTCTCGGTCTACCTTTCATGCACAAGCAGCATCATGGCAAGATAATGTTCCTTAGTCGCTCAAACGTCGCCGGCGAGATATTCTTGACGCCGGCGACGATCTTACCGATTTCGTCGCCGGTAATCGGATCGATGTCCAAGCGGCCCTTTTTCGCTTCAGCGAGAAACTCCGGATCTTTCATGGTTTCCTGAAAGGCGTTCTGCAGCAGGCGCACGCGATCCTTTGGCGTGCCCGGCGGCAGCGAATAGAGGCGGTTGATGGTACCACCGACGTTATGCACGACGAGGTTGAACAGATCGCGACCTTCGTTGGATTTTATTAGGTCGACGGCCCGTGGAATCTTCAGATGCTCGGGGTGCGCCTTGGCCACGGCCTGCAAAACCACCATGCCTTCTCCGGCATCCAAGACGTTGCGCCAGGAGGCTTTGGTTCCCTCCCAACTCGAACAAAAACCGGCGACTTCACCGGCCTCGGCGGCCAGACGCACATCTGCCACGCCCTTGTAGCCTTCGATGAGCTGCAGCGGAAGGTTCGTGAACTTCATCAACAGTCGAGGAATATCGGCGGTGGTGGAACCGGCCGCTTCCGCGCCGATCTTCACCAGCGCTTTCGATTGCTGCCACTTGTCCAAGCTAGTGATGCCGCTTTTTTTGGTGAACGCGCAAATATTATTGATGCGCACGGGCGAGCCAACCCATTCGAACTTTTGCGCATCGAAGGAAACCCCCTTGGCGTTTAGATACTGTTGAATGATCAATCCGCCGATCCAATTGCCGACGGTCAGGCCGTCCGGCTTGGCCTGATTGTAGATGTGATTGGCCGTGATGAGGCTACCGGCGCCGGGCATGTTCTCAACGGTCACGGTCGGCTTACCCGGCAGATGTTTTCCCATGTGCCGCGCGATCGCGCGCGAGTGGGCATCAAAGCCCCCGCCCGGGGAAAACCCGACGATGATGCGAATGGTCTTGCCTTCGAAGAATCTTTCTTGCGCTTCAGCAACAGGCGGAAATAGGGCAAGGGTACCGAATAAGAGCCCGATCGCAATTGATGTGACTTGCATGAGCGTATTTCCCTCCGCAAAGTGTCGCCACCATACTGAGAGGGTTGAGGCGTGTCAATGAACTACGACTCTGGCTGTAGCGTTGACTCGGCATTGGCCTTTGGCTAGGAAAACCCATATATTGGCGTTTCAAAGCTGCGGGGTTGCAGCTCAAAGTTTGAACGAGGAACTGGAATTTTGAACCCCGAGTTTCGGAAGGAGCAAGTTTCATGGCAAGAGTCGGCTACGCTTTAGGCTACGGTAAATTCACCAACGTGGCGGAAATGTCCAACATCATGCATCAAGCCGAGGAGCGCGGCTTCGAGATGGCGTTTTTCTCCGAGACCATCGAGCTGATGCGCGACTCGGTCAGCTCGCTGGCGGGCATCAGCTTGGCAACCAAGAAGATGATCATGGGGACGACCCAAATCGTGCGGCTGCGCGGTCCGGTGGTGATGGCGCAGTCTTTGGCCACGTTGGACGAGTTGAGCGGCGGGCGCATCACTGCTGCGCCGGGGGCTTGCACCAAAAGCCACGCGCGCGTGCACGCCCTGCCGCAGGACGTCGGCGCCACACCGACGGAAGTATTGCGCGAATATGTCGAGTCGATGCGCTTGCTGTTTAGCGGCGAGAAGGTTTCCTATCGCGGCAAGTTCGTCAACTTTGACAACGTCGGTTTGGGCTGGAAGCCGATTCGCACGCATATTCCATTCTACGTGCCGGCGACCGCGACGGTTGGATTGAAACTGGCCGGAGCGATCGGCGACGGAGTTATTCTTAATGCGGTTTGTTCGCCGGAATACACCGTCAACGCGCTCAAGATCATCAAAGAATCGGCGCAAGCGGCCGGGCGCGACTTTTCCAAGTTCTTCGTCGCGCAGATTATCAATTGCTCCATTGAAGACGATCACAAGAAGGCATTGGACGAGGTGCGCTGGGAAGTGGCGACCAAGCTCGACCCGGTCCAGATATCGTTCATCGCCGCGCCGAAAATGCGCGTTGGCGAGCCGTATATTCACAAAGAAGACATCCCCCTTTTCGAGAAGGCCCACGCCCAGGGCGGCATGGAAGGCTTGATCAAAGCGATCCCAGATTCCTACGTCGAGGGCATGACCGCCAGCGGCACGCCCGACGAAGTCAAAAAGCGCGTGCAGCAATACCGCGATGCGGGAGTGCAGGTGCCGCTCTTGCGACCCGCCGCGGCGCATCAGACGCAGCGATTGTTGGATTTGTTCGCGCAATAAACGTCTAGCGTCTAGCGTCTAGTGTCTAGCGTTTGGCGTTTCCCGAGCAGCGAGTTTTCAACGCTAGACGCTAAACCCTAGACTCCAAACGCCCATTCCTATGTATCGCGTAGGCATCGATATCGGCGGCACCTTCACCGACATGCTTTTGATCGGTGACGACGGCACGGCTGTCATCGGCAAGACGCTGACGACGCCGGGCGATCCCAGCCTGGCGGTTGAGAACGCGCTCAAGCCGGTGCTCGATGACGGCAGGGTCAAAAAGTCGGAGCGCGGCACGCTGATTCACGGGACCACTTTAGTCACCAATGCGCTGATCGAACGCAAGGGCGCGCCGACGGCGTTGCTCACCACCGCCGGATTCCGCGACGCTGTGGAGATTGGCCGCGAGCATCGCTACGAGCTTTACGATTTAAATCTCGACCTGCCTAAGCCTCTCGTGCCGCGCCATCTGCGCTTCGATGTGCCGGAACGAGTCGCGGCGGACGGCAGTGTGCTCGAACCGTTGGATGAAGCTTTTGTCCGCAAGCTCGTCGCCGAGCTGCACGACAAGGGCATCAAGGCGATCGGCGTTTGTTATCTGAATAGCTTTCGCAATCCTGCCCACGAAAAACGCACGGCAGAAATCATCGCCGAGGTGGCGCCGAAGGTTCGCGTGTCGCTCAGCTCCGAAGTCGTCGCCGAGATTCGCGAATTTCAGCGCACCAGCACGACGTTGGCTAATGTGTATGTCCAGGAGCGCGTGTCGGACTATCTGGCGCAGCTGCAGCAGCGCCTCGATACCCTCGGCTTCAACGGCAGTTTCTTCGTGATGCTTTCCAGCGGCGGCATCGCCACGCGCGATACATCGTCGCGCTTCCCTGTGCGCTTGCTCGAATCCGGCCCGGCGGCAGGCGCTATAGCGGCGGCGCAGGCGGGCTTGGCGTCCGGCCATGGCGATCTCCTGTCGTTCGATATGGGCGGCACCACGGCCAAGCTTTGCGTCATCGAAGATGGCCAGCCGCTCAAGACCCACGAGTTCGAAGTCGACCGGGTCTATCGCTTTCGCAAGGGCAGCGGCTTGCCGGTGCGGATTCCGGTCATCGACATGATCGAGATCGGCGCCGGCGGCGGCAGCATTGCGCGGGTCGATTCCCTGGGCTTGCTCAAAGTGGGCCCGGACAGCTCCGGTGCCGACCCGGGGCCGGTCTGCTATCGGCGAGGCGGCACCGAGCCGACGGTGACCGACGCGGACTTGGTGCTCGGCTATCTCGATGCGAAATTTTTTCTTGGCGGCAAGATGCAACTCGACTTGGACAGCGCGCGCGCTGCGCTCGCCCGCGTCGGCGAGCGCGTTCACATGAATGCCGAGCAGGTGGCCTGGGGCATCCATCAGATCGTCAACGAAAATATGGCCAACGCCGCCCGCGCCCATCTGGGCGAGCGCGGCAAAGATCCGCGCCGCATGCCGATGTACGCCTTCGGCGGCGCCGGGCCGGTGCATGGTTATCGGGTTGCGGAGATCCTTCGCCTACCAGCTTTGATCTCGCCGTTTGGCGCCGGTGTTGGTTCAACCTTTGGTTTACTTGCGGCGCCATTGGCGTTTGATTTCGTTCGCAGCGCCTATAGCCGGATGGATCAGCTCGACTGGGCACTGGCGAATCGGTTGCTCGACGAGATGAGCGAAGAAGGGCGCAAGGTGCTGGAGAGCTCCGGCTTGTCGGCGCGCGAGATTAGCTATTCACGCACGGCCGATATGCGCTACATTGGCCAGGGGCACGAAGTGTCGGTGCCGCTCCCAGGTGGAGCGCTTGGCCCAGAGAGTTTGGCGCCGATTCAATCTGTCTTCGAAGATGTCTATCGCGGCTTGTATGGCCGCAAGGGGCCGGACGTGCCGCTGGAAGTGATCAACTGGCGCGTTGTGGCGAGCGGGCCGCGGCCGGAAATGAATCTTAGACTAGCGCGAGAGAATTCTCGGAAGGCCGACGCACGCAAGGGCTCGCGCCGCGCCTATTTTCCAGAGCGCGGCGGCTACATCGAGACGGCGGTTTATGATCGCTATGCTTTGCCGCCGGGAGCAGAGTTCAATGGCCCGGCCATCGTTGAGGAGCGCGAGTCGACTCTTATCATGGGCGCCCGCGGCCATGCACGGGTCGATGAAAAGTTAAACATTTTCGTGGAGTTTAACCATGAAAAGTGAAGTGATCGATCCGGTGACCCTCGAAGTGATTTGGAACCGGCTGTTGTCCGTTGCCAACGAGCAGCAGGACGCGCTGATTCGCACAGCTTTCAGTACGATTGTCCGCGAGAGTCAGGACTTGGCCTGCGGCATGTTCGATACAAAAGGACGGATGATCGCGCAGTCGATCAGCGGCACGCCGGGCCACATCAACGCCATGGCGACTTCGATGAAACATTTTCTCGCCGCCTTCCCGCCTGACAAGCTCGCCCCTGGCGACGTGCTGGTCACCAATGATCCGTGGCAGACCGCGGGGCAGATTAATGACATCACGATAACCACGCCGATTTTTCGCAAGGGCAAGCTCGTCGCGCTGACGGCCAACACCTGTCACAGCGCCGATATCGGCGGCCGCATTCTTTCCGCCGAGGCGCGCGAGGTCTTCGAAGAGGGGCTGCGGATTCCGATCATGAAGCTCTTCGACCGCGGCCAGCCCAACCAAATTCTCATGCAGATCGTGCGCACCAACGTGCGCCAGCCCGACGAAGTGATTGGCGATTTTTACGCCCAGACGGCGAGCAATGATGCCGGCGGGCGGGCGCTGTTGGAAATGATGGATGAATTTGGTTTGGACTCCATCGATGGCGTCGCCGAGGAAATTATCCGCCGCTCGGAAACGGCCGTGCGCGCCGAGATCGCCAAATTACCGAACGGCGAGTGGTCGAGCGAAACCTGGAGCGATGGCTTCGAAGAGCCGATTCTGGTGCGCTGCGCCGTGCGCGTTGCCGGCGAAGAGATTTTCATCGACTTTACCGGCTCATCGCCGCAGAGCACGCGCGGCATTAACGTTGTCTTGAACTACACGCATGCCTACGCGAGCTTCGCCATCAAAGCGGCCATCTGCCCCGACGTACCGCACAACGAGGGCAGCTTCCGTCCGGTGCATGTCAGCGCACCAGAGGGAAGTATTTTAAACGCTCTCGATCCGGCGCCGGTGGCGAGCCGGCAGGTGATCGGCCACTTCATTCCCAGCGCGATCTTCGCCGCGCTGTCGGGATCGTTGCCCGACAAGCTCATGGCTCCGGGCGCCGATCCGATTTGGCTCAGTGTCTGGCGCGGGCAAAATCCAAGTTTTACTTTAACTGTCTTCCAGGTCGGCGGCACCGGCGCGCGGCCGGCGAAAGACGGTTTGAATGCGGTGGGATTCCCCAGCGGCGTCGCTGGTGTTCCCGCCGAAGTTATCGAGAGTCTCTCGCCGGTGGTTTTGAAACGGCGTGAGCTGCGTGCCGACTCCGGTGGACCGGGGATGTGGCGCGGCGGCTTGGGCCAGCTAACCGAATTCGCGCGACGCGGCGATGCGCGCTGGAGCGTCAGTTCCATCGCCGATCGCACGACTTATGCTGCGCCAGGTTTGCAAGGCGGGCAAGCAGGCGCGCTTGGCGAAGTTGCGATCGACGGCAAGAAGCTCCACGCCAAAGCGCTGAAAGATTTGGGAGCGAGTGATGTGGTTCACGTTAACTTGCCCGGCGGCGGCGGCTACGGCGATCCCCTCAAGCGTGACCCGGAGAAGGTTCTTTGGGACGTGATCGATGGCTACGTCACGCCGGAAGAGGCGGAGAGAAATTACGGTGTGGCGGTCGCTTACCGCGGCGAGCCTGGGGAGTTGGTAAAGTTGCCGCGCGACTGGTTTATCGACGATAGGCGAACGCAGGAGCTACGACGCGGACGGTAAGCGAATTTCCAAATTCCAGATTATCCCGGATCGATCCGACTAATTTGGAATCTGGAATTTGGAATCTGGAATAGCGAAGTGAGAGCGAAGCGAACATGGAATTAGGCGGTAGAGTCGCATTGGTCACGGGCGGCGCCGGCGGTATCGGCGGCGCGGTGGTGCGGCGGCTGGCCAAGGCGGGCATTGGCGGCGTCGCGATCAACTATCGCAAGTCCGCCAAGGAGGCCGAAGAGCTGGCGGCGGAGATCGAAAGGGGTGGCGTGAAAGCGTTCGCCGTCCAAGCCAGCGTGCAGAGCGACGCCGAAGTGCGCGCCATGATCGACAAGATCGGCGCCCATTTCGGGCGGCTCGATATCGTCGTCAACAACGCCGGCATCACCCACTGGGTCAAGCTCACCGATCTCGAAGGGCTCACGGACGCGATCTGGGATGAAATCTTAGACGTCAACGTGAAAGGCGCCTTTCGCTGCGCCCGCGCGGCACAGAAATTACTGGAAGCCAGCGGCGGCATGATCGTCAACGTCTCGTCGATTTCCGGCGTGCTGGCCACTTCGACCATCTCGTCTCTGGCCTACGGCACTGCCAAGGCGGGGATGATTTACATGACCCGCGGGCTTGCGGTGGCGATGGGACCGAAGGTCCGCGTCAACTGCGTCGCGCCGGCGTTCACCGACACGCCATGGATGAGCCAGCACTTCGGCGCTGACTATCAAAATGTTATCGCCAAAGCCTCGGCAGGCTATCCGCTGCGGCGGATAGCGACGCCGGAGGACATCGCCGGCGCGATTCTAGGATTGATCACCGGCGGTGATTTTGTGACCGGGCAGACGCTGATCGTGGATGGTGGCTTGAGCTTGAGTTGATTCGGGAAATATCTCGCGCAGAGACGCAGAGATCGCAGAGTCGGGCTATCAAAACAAGCTCTCTGAAACTGTGCGCCCTCAGCGTCTCTGCGCGAGGAATGTCCGAAACCCTGCTATGGACAGAACCAAACTTGTTTCTGAACTACACGCAAGCCGCCTGGTTGCGGTGGTGCGTTCTAAAACACCAGACGATGCTGTTAATCTTGCGAGCGCCGCCGCCGACGGCGGCATCAAATTCGTTGAGATCACGTTCAGTGTTCCAGGCGCCTTGGACGTGATTAAAGAACTGTCGCGGCGCAGCGACATTCATGTCGGTGCCGGCACGGTGCTGGCGTCACAGCAGGCCGAGCGGGCGATCAGCTCCGGGGCACAGTTCGTCGTCTCGCCGTCGCTGGAATTGAATCTTATCTCCCTCTGCCACAGCTCCAACATCGCCTGTTTCCCGGGCGCGGCGACGCCGACGGAAGTGATCGCCGCGGCGCGAGCGCATGCCGATCTTGTCAAAATATTTCCGGCGGATTTGGTCGGCGGGCCGAACTTTATCCGCCAGGTGAGCGCGCCGTTTGCCGATGTGCGGTTCATGGTATCCGGCGGAGTCAGTCTCAAAAATATCAAGGAATACGTCCAGGTTGGCGTTATCGGCATCTGCCTTGGCAGCGCCTATCTCGGCACGTTCTTAGCAGAGCAGGGCAAGAAGAAATTTGTGGCTGAGATGCAGAAATACGTGAAGGCTGTCGCCGAGGCTCAAAGAAAGACACAGAAGAAAAAATGAGCAGTAACATTCGTTTAACCATTGCTTGCGAAGACTACGACCGGATGCGGCCGTTGAAAGACGGCATCGTCAAGCTGGAAGGCATTGAGCTGAATTATCTCGTCATGTCCGTCGAGGAAATCTTCTGGCGCATGATGAAGTACGAGGAGTTCGACGCCTCGGAATTGTCCATGGGGGCGTTTCTGACCGCCGCGTCGCGCGGCCGCCGGCCCTTTGTCGCGATTCCCGTCTTTCCGTCACGGACCTTTCGCCACCGCTGTATTTTTGTCAATACCGATAGGGGCGTCAAAAGCATTCAAGACCTCAAAGGCAAGCGCATGGGGGTGCCAGAGTATTCCATGACCGCGGCGGTCTGGCTGCGCGGGATGTTCGAGCATGAATACGGCGTGCCGCCGTCGGCGATTCACTGGGTGCAGGCCGGCGAAGAACATCCCGGCCGCAAGGACCGCGTCGATTTTGAAATGCCCAAGGGTGTGACCATGGAAAGCCGCCCGGATACGACGCTCAACGCGCTGATCGAAAGCGGCGAGATTGACGCCATGATGTCGCCGCGTATGCCGACCTGTTTTCTCGAAGGCGCGCCGAAGGTGAAGCGCCTGTTTCCCAATTACCGGCAGGTCGAGATGGACTACTTCAAGAAGACCGGCCTGTTCCCGATCATGCATGTCTTCGTCATCAAGCGCTCGATCTACGAAAAAGAGCCCTGGGTGGCCCAGACGCTGTACAAAGCGTTTTGCGAAGCCAAAGATATCTGCATGCGCGATCTCTACGATACGAATATTCTTCGCGTCGCTTTGCCCTGGTCCTCGGCGGAATATGAAGACACGACGGCGCTGATGACGACGGACTACTGGCCCTATGGCTTGGAACCGAATCGGAAGAACTTAGAGACGCTGAACGGTTATCTTTTCGAGCAGGGTCTGACCAAGCAGAAATTGGTTCTGGACGAGCTGTTCGCCCGCGAGACGGTCGAAGCGTTTAAGATTTAGATTCGGATGATTTAACCGCAGAGAACGCAAAAGTTTCGCACGGAAATATTCACCACGAAGGCCACGAAGGTAAAAGAAAACTCAAGAAGTCCTCTCGGAACTTCGTGTCCTTCGTGCGCTTGGTGGTGAGATTAGAAAACCCAACACCCCATCACTCCACAGCTCCAACAAGCCATTCTCCCTCACCGATAATCCCGCATCTGCCAAGGGGTAAAAACGACAATTTGCGTCGGCGGCGGCAGGGCCATCTTGCTAAAAGTCGTCACGTAGTTGTTCAAATACTTGTGCGGGAAGCCTTTGACGAACATATCGAGCAATTGCGTGCTTTCGCGGTAGTGCATCGGGATCGCAATCTTCGGTTTCAATTGCTGCAAGACTTCTCGCGCTGTGTCGGGCGGCATGGTGAAGGTGCCGCCGATGGGAATCATTGCGATATCCACTTTGCCGAAGGCCTTGATCTGCTCTTCGGTCAGCTTATGCGCCAAGTCGCCTAGATGCGCGACACAGATCGTGCCGAGGTCAAAAACGAAGGCCGCGCCTTTGAGGGCGTTGCCGAACTGCTGCTGGTAGACCGGCACGGTATAGACCAAGAGATCTTTCACCGTCGTGCTGATCCTGTTCCATTCGGCGCCGTAGTTGCCCAGACCGCGCAGAATCACCGGGTTGTTCTTGGCGATGGCCACATAGTTATGGTTCGGGTGCTCGCGACCGACGGTGATCGCATCAGGCGCAACGTTAGGCGTCGGGTAAAAGCCGGGGAAAACCGGATCGGTTATGACCTTGGTGCCTTTGGATGAGGTGATCTGGAAAAAATTGTGGCCGAAAAATTCGATGGTCACGTCGGGTGTGGCGGCGTAGGCGGGCTTGAGCCAACTTCGCGCCACGTCGAGCTCGCGGCAGCCGCCGCGCGCCATGGCTGGGAGCAGGAGTTGGAAGACAAAGGCTATCGCCAGAAATATTCTCATGGCGCCCCCGCTGATAGGTTCTTGCCCAAATTAAACTGCTCGGCCTTGAAGAAATCGGCGACATAACTATTGGCTGGCGAGCGCATGAGGTTCTCCGCGCTGTCGACCTGCTCAAAGCGTCCGGCGCGCATCACGGCGATGCGGTCTGCTAGAGCGATGCCGTCGGCGAGATTGTGCGTCACGTAAAGCGTTGTGAGACTGTGCTCGCGATGAAAGGCGCGAATTTCTTCGCGCATCTTTAAGCGATTCGGCGGGTCGATATTGCTGAGCGGCTCGTCCATTAGCATGATGCGCGGCGAGGTCGCCATGGCGCGGCCCAGGGCGACGCGCTGTTGCTGGCCGCCCGAGAGTTCCGTGGGCTTGCGTTTGAAGAAGCTTTCTTCGATGCCGACTTTCCAAGCCAATGGCCGGAGAAATTCGACGATTTTTTCTTGCGACCACTTACGCACGCGCAGCGGCAGCGTGAGATTCGAATAGCGCCCCTCGTCGAACACCTTCATGTGCGGCCAAAGCGCGTAGTTCTGGAAGATCATTTGGACGTTGCGCTTGCCGGCGGGAATTTCGTTGACCGGCGCGCCTCCGATGAAGATCGTGCCTTCGTCGGCGGTTTCCAAACCGGCGATCAAGCGTAGGGTGCTGGTCTTGCCGCAGCCGCTCTCACCGACGACGACGAGAAACTCGCCGCTGTTGACGTCGAGGTTGGCGTGATCGACGGCGAGCACCGAGCCGTACTTTTTGCTGACGCCACGAAGCGAGAGGGAGACCATGCGGTCACCCTATCAAAAAGACGCGAGTTCGTTCAAACCGTTCAATCGTTTCGTTCCGTTCCAATCACTGCGCAGGTCTAGTCAATCTGAATGGCGTCCGCTATATTGACCGCACTCCCCGACACAGGAGGTTTTTATGGGTCAACTGCTCGGTCCTGAAGAATTGATCGCCGACTTGCAAAACACCTTGCAGCAGCGCCATCCGCGGCCCCATCCAGTGCGCCAATTGCTGCTCAGTGGCCGCCTGACCAAAGAGCAGCTGCAGTGGTGGGCGCGCAATCAGTTTCACGAGTTCCGCAACATCCATCGCTTCTTCGGCATTCGCTATCACAAGTGTCCGATCCCGGAACTGCGCCGAATGCTGCTGGAGAACATGGTCGAGGAAGAGGGCGAGGATCTGTTCGGCGGCAAGTATCCGAGCCATCGCGAGCTCTGGGTGCAGTTCGCCGCCGGCATCGGCATCGCCACCGAGGATATTACAAACTACGAACCGCTGCCTGGCATCCGCGCCGCCTTGGAGATGTACGTTTCTCTGGTGCAGCAGAGCCATTGGGCGGTGGCCATCGGCACGGGTCTGGTCTTCGAAGGCGGCGGGCCGAAAAGAATGCGTGAGGAACGCGAGGCCATCGAGAAATATTACAAGTGGGTTCCCGTCGATTGTCTAGATTTCTTCCGCGCCCATGAGTATCACGACGAAGGCCACGGCGACATGGTGACCCACGTTATTAAACAGCACTGCATGGAAGAGAAATTACAAAATGAAATGCGCGAAGCGGTGCGCCAGCGCGCCGATATCATGTGGCTGCAAAATGATTGCATCTACAATGCCTTTGTCCGGCCGCAGCTATCGGCGGGCGTGATCAAAGAAATCGAAGAACGACTGGAATAGTAAGAGTCGTTTCGGGTTCCGTGTTGTCCGGATAACCCGAAACTCGAAACTCTTAAACCGAAAAACCTGGGATATGAGTGCTAAAGATCATCGATCTAAGAAGTGACACGGTCACCAAACCGTCACCCGCCATGCGCAAGGCGATGGCTGCGGCGGAGGTGGGCGACGACGTCTACCTCGAAGATCCGACGGTGAACCGGCTCCAGGCGCGTGCCGCGGAGATTTTTGAGCGCGAAGCAGGTTTGTTTGTGCCCTCGGGCTCCATGGGCAATCTCACCTGTATCATGGCGCAGACCGAGCGCGGTCAGGAAGTGGTCTGCGAAGCGATGGGGCACATTTACAATTACGAGATGGCCTCCCTGTGCGCGCTGGCCGGCGTCCTGCCGCGCGTGATTCCCACGGAAGAAGGCATTATGACCTGGGAGCAGATCGCGCCGGCGATTCGTGAAAAAGCTTACACACGGCCGCAGACGGCGCTGATCGCCCTGGAAAACACCCACAACATGGCCGGCGGCACGGTTTATCCGGCGCGCTTATGCCAAAGAATTTGTGATAACGCCCATCAAGCCGGGCTTAAAGTGCATCTCGACGGCGCGCGCATTTTTAACGCCGCCGTATTCCACGGCAAGGGCGTCGCTGAGATGGCGCGCGGCTTCGACTCGATTCAGTTTTGCTTCAGCAAAGGCCTCGGCGCTCCGGTGGGCTCGATGATCGTCGGCAGCAAAGATCTGATCGAGCGCTGCCGTATTATTCGCAAAATGCTCGGCGGCGGCATGCGCCAGGCCGGCGTGCTGGCGGCGGCCGCGCTGGTTGCGCTGGAAGAAGGGCCTAAGCGGCTCCATGTCGATCACGAGAACGCCAAGCTGCTTGCCCAAGGGCTCGCGAACACCCCGCGCCTGCGCCTCCAAGCGGAGAAAGTGCAGACCAATATCGTCATGTTCGATGTCAGTGAAAGCGGACTCACTTCGGCGGAGTTTCTCAGGCGGCTGGCTGAACGCAACGTGCTCGGCGGGCCGGTGGACGCACGTAAAGTGCGTATGGTCACACATCTCGACGTGGCCCACTCCGACATCGAGACCTCCTTGGCAGCCATCGCCGCGGTGGTGCGCTGAAGGCCTCCGTCAACGGCCGCTTTTCACCCCGACCACCCGATCGTGGATCAAGGCCAGCGATCGCGTGACGTTCACTAGTGAATCACTGAATTTTTGCGTCGCTGCCAAAGGTAGTTGCGCTTCGAGCCCGGCGAGCTCGATTTCCATGCTCAGGCGCTGCAAGCGGTTGTTGATCTCGTGAAACAGCGCCCGCAGGCTTTCATCGTGGGCTTGGGGCGTGATTTCCTGGACGGGCACCGTTTGTTCAGCAGCCTTCTTTAGGTCGGTGATGTCGGTGTAAGCGCTCATGGATGTCCACAGCGGATGGTGGGCTTTGATCGGCATCATGATCTCGCGCAGCCAGACGGGGTCGGCAACATTCTTGGGGAAAAAGCGGTAGTCGCAAATCACGGTTTGAGTGCCGGCGTTAAAACGCCGCAGCTGGGTGTACCAGCCAAGCAAATCATTGTCGTAAACCTGTTGCAGCCAGAGGTTTGGCTGGGTTTGAAAATCCTCCTGACAGAATCCAAGTAACTTCAAGGCAGCTGCATTGAACAGGCAACTCCGTCTGGACGCGTCCCAGAGGGCGAGAGGCATGGGATATGCTTCCAGATTTGCGACGGGATGGTCGTTAGTGGGCTGGCCTGCTTGATTCTTATTAAAGCGCTTGTTGGCGGAACTCATATCAGTCGCCATTCGCAATCGCTAATGAGGTTAGAGAACTACCCCAAAGGAGTCAAGAAAAGATCGCTGATTTATGAATGCAACTTGTGAAATTGTAAAAAGAATTTACATTTGTGACTAGCGATAGCACCGGCTCTAGCGTGCCCTGGGATGATTTACGCTGCCCTCGGTCTTTCGGCGTAGTTTCATCCCCCGCTGGTCACGAAGAGTCGCAATTGACATAGCTATTTTGCTTTGCTTGGTTTAATATGATTGTGTAAACATTTGGAGCGAGGAGAGAGTTCATGAAAAAATTTGGTAGGCACGGCGGATCGATTACCATTTTGCTGCTAGGTGTTGCCCTCGGCGTCTTCCTTGCAGGCCGATGGGTTCCAAATGTTGCCGCGGTTTCCCGCCAGGATTACGAGAGCCTTGACGCCTTCACCAATATTCTTTCGATCGTCAAGAAGAACTACGTCGAAGAAGTCGAGACAAAAAACCTGGTTAATGGCGCGATCAACGGCATGTTGACCTCGTTGGATCCGCATAGCGCCTACCTTACACCAGAGCTCTACAAAGATTTGCAACAAGACACGCAAGGGCGCTTTGGCGGCCTTGGTATTGAGATTGCGGTCAAGTCGGGGGTGCTCACGGTTGTTTCTCCCATCGAAGATACGCCCGCTTTCAAAGCCGGGATTAAACCAGGCGACATGATTTTCAAGATCGAGGACGAGTTTACCAAGGACATGAGCCTGGTTGACGCGGTGAAGAAAATGCGCGGCCCTAGAGGCACCAAGATCAATCTGTCGATCAAGCGCGAAGGCATTGCCGAGCTGATCGATTTTCAGCTGGTCCGCGATACGATTCGAGTGCAGAGCGTGCGCAGCCGCGTGCTCGACTCGGGTTACGGCTACATACGCCTGGCGCAGTTTCAAGAACGGGCTGATCGTGACGCGCTTCTGGCACTGGAAAAATTGTCGGCTGAGAAGGGCGGCTTGAAAGGGCTGGTGCTCGACCTGCGCAACAATCCCGGCGGGCTATTGACCCAAGCGGTACGTGTGTCGGACATCTTTCTCGAGTCGGGTTTGATCGTTTATACCGAAGGCCGCATCGAGTCGCAGAAGCAAAAATTTTATGCCCAAAAAGACAATTCATGGATGGATTTTCCCGTCGTCGTTCTAGTCAACGGCGGTAGCGCCAGCGCCTCGGAAATCGTCGCCGGTGCCCTGCAAGATCAAAAGCGCGCGGTGGTGTTGGGCACCAAGACCTTTGGCAAGGGTTCGGTGCAAACCATCCTGCCGCTCGACGATAGTTCGGCCCTGCGGCTGACGACGGCGCGCTACTTTACGCCTGCCGGGCGGTCCATTCAGGCGACTGGCATTGTCCCGGACATCATCGTCGAAGCTGCCGCTACCCAAGACGGCAAACCGGTCGAGCGCCGCCCCGGCGTGCGCGAAGAAAATTTGCCGGGCCACTTGCAGAACCCGAACGGTGGCAACCAAACCCAAGAACAGATCGACAAGGAAAAAGAGAAGATGGTGCCAACCACAGCGCCGACGGGTGACGAGACCATCGACAACGATCAGCAGCTCAAGCGCGCGCTGGACCTGCTCAAGAGCTGGGACGTCTTCAAACAGATGGTCCAAAAGAAGGCTTAGCGAACCTCAACGAAATGTTCGCCGTGTGACTTCACTAGCCCTCCTTTCGGAGGGCTAGTTTTTTTGGGGCTATGCCGACAACCAAAACATCAGTCCGACGCGCTCCCCAAACGATGGAGCTGCCGTTGTTTGCGGCGACAGAGCAGCGCAAGTTTCTTACGATTGCTGAGCTGAACGAGCTCATCAAGGGCACCCTCGAAAAGCGGCTAGATGCCGTTTGGGTCGTCGGCGAAGTTTCCAATTTCCGCGTGCCACCTTCCGGCCATCTTTATTTCACGCTCAAAGACGACAAAAGCCAAATCAACGCGGTCATGTTTCGCCGCCAAGGGCTTGGCCTTAAGTTTACACCGGAAAACGGCATGGAGGTCCTGTGCTTTGGGCGGGTGAGCCTCTACACAGCCCGTGGTGATCTGCAGATTTATGTCGAAGACATGGAGCCGCGCGGCCAAGGTGCGCTGTTTCTTGCCTTCGAACAGCTCAAGAAAAAGCTCGCCGCCGAAGGGCTCTTCGACGAAGAGCGCAAGCGCAAGCTGCCGTTCTTGCCGGCCTCGATTGGCATTGTCACTTCGGACAAGGGGGCGGCGCTGCATGATATGCTGCGCATTCTGCGCGATCGTTTTCCCGACCGTCGTGTCGTGATCCGACCCGTTAAAGTACAGGGCGATGGCGCTGCCGCTGAGATCGCCCAAGGTATCGCGGAGCTGGCCCGCTCCGGTGAGGTGGACGTGATGATTGTCGGCCGCGGCGGCGGATCGCTGGAGGATTTATGGGCATTTAACGAGGAAGTGGTTGCCCGCGCTATTGCCGCGTCGCCCGTGCCTGTGGTCTCGGCAGTGGGCCACGAAGTCGATTTCACCATCGCCGACTTCGTCGCCGACTGGCGCGCACCGACACCAACCGCGGCGGCGCAAATGGTTGTGCCGCGGCAGATCGACTTGGCCGAGCAAGTGCGCCTATTGGCCGAACAACTCAAGCGCGCTGTCGACCAGAAGCTGGCTTCTCGCCGACAGGTCTTGGCTGGGCTCGCTAAACGGCTAGCAGACCCAACCCGCGACCTACGCGAAAAACAGCAGCGGGTGGACGAGCTGTCGGTGGACTTGCTGCGCCGTTTGCAAGCTCGGCTGCGCCAACGGCGCGATCAGTTGGGCCAGGCGGCCGGGCGCCTGCATGCGCTCAGCCCGCTGGCGGTTCTCGACCGCGGTTACAGTATCGCCCACAAGCTGCCGGAAGAAACCATCGTCAAAGATGCAGTGAGCCTGCAGACCGGCGACCTTGTGCGCGTCACGTTGGCGCGCGGCAGAGCGATTTGTCGGGTGCAAGGAAAAGAGTAGGGCATGGCGATCGTGCTGCGATATGTCTTCGTTCTGTTTCTGCTTGTGACTACTCACGCATTCGCGGCCGAGGCCGCGAAAGTATCTTGGCCGAGCGCCCTGGAAGTTTTGCAGGGGCAGATTGCCGAGCTAAAAGTCACCGGGGAAAATCTCGTTAAGGTCGAAGGGCGCAAGGGCAAAGAGGTGCTGTACTTTGCGTCCAACGGCAGCGGCGTGCACACGGCACTCCTTGGCGTCGACGTCGAAGCCAAACCGGCGCAGCTGAAGCTGTCGCTAAAAGCTTTCGATGATACCGGCTTGCAGCTGCACGCGGAGATACCGCTGACGATCAAAGCCAATGCCTATCACAAGGAATCTTTCAATGTGCCGCCGAGCTTCGATCAGATGACGCCGGAAACCCTCGCCGAGATACGCCGCGAGCAGGCGGCGTTCGCCAAAGCGTTTGCGACCACGGCTCAGGAACGGTTTTGGGAGACGCCCTTTGCTCGCCCGGTGCCGCAGGAGGCCTCGGCCTCGTCCTTTGGCGCGCGCCGGGTGATCAACGGCGTGCCGCGGCCGCCCCACACCGGCACCGATCTTTCGTCGCCCACGGGCACCGAAGTGGTTGCCAGTAATCATGGTCGGGTTGTGCTGGTGGGCCATTTCTTTTTTGCCGGCGGCAGCGTCGTGATTGACCATGGCGGCGGTCTCTATTCGATGTATTTTCACCTGAGCGAATTCAGAGTCGACGAAGGCGCCATGGTGCGCCGCGGCGACGTGGTCGCGCTTTCAGGCGGCACGGGCCGCGTTACTGGGCCGCATTTGCATTGGGGGATACGGCTCAACAACACGCGGGTCGACCCGCTCGACTTATTGCGCAAATTCGGCGCGCCGCCGAGTAACCCGGCGGCCTCAACCAAGGCGGACAAGTAGCATGGCAACGAAAAACTCCGGCGGCCAAAGTTTCGAAGCGGCACTGGAAAATTTGGAGCAGCTCGTCGAACAACTAGAATCTGGTGATCTGCCGCTGGAGGATTCGTTGGCGGCTTTCGAAAAGGGCGTAGCGCTGGTCAAGTACTGCAATCAAAAACTCGGCGAAGTGGAAAAGAAGATCGAGCTGCTGACCAAAGATAAAGACGGCAAGCTACAAATCACTGCGCTGACGCCGGCAATGGCAACCGACATCGATGAGGACTGAGCCTCACTACGCTGGGAAAGCAAAGTCCTCCATCACGCTATTCTCCACTCCCTGACGGACCAATTCCGACACATCGAAGTGTGTTTCAGCTTCGGCGACCTCGTCGAAGCGCGCCTTAGTCGCCGGGTGTTTCGGCACAAATAGCTGGCAACAATCCTGATCCGGCACCGATGAGATGTCATAGGTGCCGATGCGGCACGCCTGGTCGATGATTTCCTGCTTGTCCATGCCGACCAACGGCCGCAAAATCGGCAGCTGCGCCGCCTGCTGAATCACCGCCATATTTTCCAAAGTCTGCGAGGCCACTTGACCCAAGCTTTCGCCGGTGACAATCGCTTTGGCTTTTTCGCTGCGCGCAATCGCTTCGCCAATGCGCAGCATCATGCGCCGGTAGAGCACGACGCGCAGAGGGCGTACCACCGCGGTGACGATCTGCCGTTGAATTTCACCGAACGGAACCAAGTAGAGGCGCGATTGAAACTGGTGGCGCGTCAGCTTGGCCACCAACTCGCGGACTTTCTCCTGGGAGGTCTTGTCCTGATAGGGCGCGCTGTGAAAGTGCACGAAGAGAACCCGGCAGCCGCGTTGCATCATGCGATAGGCCGCCACGGGGGAATCGAAACCGCCCGAGATCAGCGAGACAACCCGGCCGCTGGCTCCCACCGGCAATCCGCCCGCAGCCGGCAACTTGTTGAAGCCAAAAAAGGCATCCTTCGGCAAGACTTCGACGAACACGGTGAACTCAGCGTTTTCCAAGTCGACGCGAGCGCCGGATTTTGCTTTGATGGCACCGCCCAAATGACGGTTGATCTCCGGCGATTTAAGCGGAAAGGTTTTGTCGCCGCGCTGGGTATCGACACGAAACGAGGCAAACTGATGAGCGTCCAGCGCAGCGATAATACGGCTGCGCAACACGTCGATATCTCGCTCGGTCCGTTCAACCAGGGAAAAATTGGCGACGCCAAAAACGCTGGCTATGCGGCGCACCAGTTCCTCGGTGTCGACCTGATTTCTAAACGTCAGCAGCAGCCGCGCTGGCAGGCTGCGGATTTCTTTCGTGCCCAAGTCTTTGACGGAAGCGAGGAGATTGCGTTTGAGCAATTCGGTGAAATATTGCCGGTTGCCTTTCTTGAGCGCGATCTCGTGGTAGCGAATCAGCACCGAATCCATCGCTAATCGATAACAAATAAATCCTGCTTTTGCATGTTGCGACCCTGTGCTAGGATCGCGTAGTTACTTGAATAGGAGCAGTTTATGAGCAATTTCAAAAAACTAACAGACGCGATGCAGTTTGCCTCGGACAAGATGAAGAAAAACGGCGTCTTCGAAACCGACCGGTTTTTTTGCGACACCTATTGCTTCGAGCCCGGGCAGGAGCAGAGGCCACACACGCATGAAAAGGAAGATAAAGTTTACTACGTGCTCGAAGGCAAAGGCAGCTTCACCGTTGGCGGCGAGACGAAGGAGCTGGGTGCCGGGGAGATCGCGCTGGCGGCTGCCGGACAGAGTCACGGCGTGGCCAACAAAAGCGGCGGCCGGCTGGTTACTTTGGTTTTTGTGACACCCAAGCCACACCATTAGTAGGGACAGGTCGCGACCTGTCCCTAAGGATTTTATGAACACGAGCACGTTCCGGGGAAACGATCATGGCTGATGACATTCAACTTGTGACCCAGGCGAACCAGAACTTTTACCGCGTCTTCGAGACTTTAAAGATCGCGGAGATGGAGAAAGTCTGGGCGAGGGATGTCGAGATTCAATGCGGCCATCCTGGCTGGCGCATGCTGCGCGGCTGGGGGCCGGTCATGGAGAGTTGGCAGCGCATCTTCGAAAACACGCCGTCGATGAAGTTCATTCTCACCGATGTGAAGGTTGAGGTGCACGGCGATCTCGCCTGGGTGACGCTCTACGAAAACCTCAGCAGCTCGGTTCAAGGGCAAAACTACACGGCGTCGGTTCTGACCACCAACATGTTCCAGAGAAGCGCCGATGGCTGGCGCATGATCTTGCACCACGGCTCGTCGGTGTCGCAGCCGCCGGATACGGACGAGATATCGACGGTGCATTAGAAATTAAGAGTTTTGCGACAAGCTCAGGACGAACGGAATCGGAGTCGAAATCGTTCAACAATGATCCGTTCGTCCTGAGCCCGTCGCAGGACTCCGAGTAAATTTTAAGAGCAATCGCAAATTCAACAGCGATTCATGCCTCATCTTGAGGGAAAGACTGCGCTTGTCACCGGCGCCGGCCGCGGCATAGGGCGAGCAATCGCTCTTACGCTGGCACATGTCGGCTGCCGCGTGGTTCTGACTGCACGCACGCAGGCACAGCTCGACGAAGTTAAACAGACTGTCTTCGCGGTTGGTTCGCCGTCTTTGGTCGTGGCTGCGGATCTGAGCCGCGATGACGACATTCAACGCTTGGTTGCTGAATGCCAGGCCTTCGGCAGTGTAGATATCCTGGTGAACAACGCCGGGTGGGGAAAGAAGAATACCGTCGTCCGATCCCACGTCGAAGATTGGGATCAGACATTGCGCTTAAACCTGCGCACGCCCATGATGCTTGCCAAGGCCTTTCTTCCTGCCATGATCGAGAAGGGTGAAGGCGCCGTTATCAATATCGGTTCTATATCCGGCAAGTCCGGCGAAGCCGGTTCATCGGCCTACGCCGCGTCGAAATTTGGCCTGATCGGATTTACCCAATCGCTCTACGAAGAGGTGCGCGAGCACGGTATCAAAGTCAGTGTGATCCTGCCCGGCTTCGTCGACACCTCGATGATTCCACCGGTCAAGCATATCGATCGCGCCAAGATGATTCGTCCGCAGGATGTCGCCGACGCGGTGATGTTTGTGCTGAGCGCCTCGCCGACTTGTTGCCCGGTGGAATTGACTATTAGACCGCAGCGAACGCCGTATCGATAAGAACGTTTCGCGCAAAGGCATGGGAGCGCACAAAGGAAAGCCCGACGATGAATACCGTATCGCTTCGACTTTTTAGCCAGGTAACCTTGGCAACGTAGCCGCTAAGCGCAGAGAGCGCTGAGGTAGGGCAGCGATACGTCTTCCAAACTTCTGACCACTGCGTTGGCTTCGCCGAGCAGCTCGGCCGGGTGCGAATTGGTCACCGCCAAGCACTTCATGCCGGCGCGGCGCGCGCCTTTGATGCCTTCTTTGGAGTCTTCGATGACAACGCAATCCGCCGCCGTGATCGCATGACTTGCGGGCGATTGCGCATTAAGTCCTGCCAGCGCTTTCAGAAAAATTTCCGGTTCCGGCTTGCCGCGCGTGACATCCTCGGCGCTGACGATGACGCGAAAAGCATCTTTCACCCCCACCGTCGTAAGGATGGTTTCGATCTCGTTGCGCAGCGCGCCCGAGGCGACGGCGAGGGGCAGAGTAGGGGATAACGTCGCGATCAACTCTATTACGCCGGGAAAGATCGCCACATGCCGGCGAATCGCTTCCTGGTAGTAAACGGCTTTGCGCTCAATCAACTGGGCGAGTTCTGCGGCATCTAGCTCCCGTTGGTTTTCCCGAAAGCCGGCTTCGAAGGCGCCGCGATCGTCGAAGCCAAGATAACGGCTATAGTACGCCTCTTCAGTTAAATTGATGTCTTCTTCGGCGAATACTTTTTGGAAAAGTTGGAAGTGAATCGGCTCGTCGTCGACGATGATGCCGTTAAAATCGAAGATAACTGCGCGGAGCATGGCTGGAGTGTACCCGAAGCGGCTTTTGTTTCAACGCCTTCTGGGCTAAGAATTGACTCATGGCATCAGATCACGATCATCATGCGCACCAGGCGGCGCACGGTCACACCGGCCACGGCCACATCGAATATCGCTATTGCCCAAAGTGCGGCGGCGGTCTGGACAAAAGGGTGGTGAAAACCAACGAGCCGCGCCGGCTCGTCTGCCAGCTTTGCTCGTTTATCTTTTACCAGGACCCCAAAGTGGTCGCCGGCACCGTTTTCACGCTCGACGGCGGTATCGTGTTACTAAAACGTGGCGTCGAACCTGAAATCGGCAAGTGGGTTTTTCCCGGGGGGTACGTCGATCGCGGTGAGAGTGTGCAGGATGCTGCGGTGCGCGAGACCAAAGAAGAGTCGCAGCTCGACGTCAAACTGGGACCGCTGTTGAACGTCTATTCTTACCCGAAATCAGCCAACGTGATCGTGGTTTATACCGCAAAAGTGATCGGCGGGGTTTTGACCGCCGCGGATGAGTCGACCGAAGCGAAAGTGTTTTCGCCGAAAGAAATCCCGTGGGAGGAGCTAGCCTTCGTCAGCACGCGGGACGCGCTCAATGATTACATCAAGAATTATCTGTAGCTCGTAACAAAAAAAGGCCCGCCGACTCTGCGCCGGCGGGCCTTTTGCCAAAAAGATTTCTCACCTATTCCAGGTCCACTAGAATATCATCGCCCTCAACTTTGACTGCGTATTTCTGAGTGGGCAGCGACGGCAGTAATTCATTCTCACCGGTGGTGACGTTGTAGCGCCAGCCATGCCAAGGGCAGATAACGGTCGTGCCGTCCAGCTCGCCTTCGGCCAACGGGCCACCACGGTGGCCGCAGACGTCGTTGATCGCGTAGATCCTGCCGTCGATATTAAACACTCCCACGGCTTTGCCGTTCAATTCCAGGCTTTTGCCGCAGCCTGCTTTCACGTCGCCAAGCGCGCAAACCTTTACGAAGTTGGCCATTCCTTAGTTCCTTTCCCGTAGGGAACAAATTTCAAATTAATATACGGGCTTGCGAGCAGGTTTCAAGTGGCGCTTCATGCCGGTCGCAGTAACGGTCGGGGCGTGACCGTGGCGCCGATGCTCTGGCAGGCTCGGTGCACGTCTAGCTTCATGCCTGGCTGCCAAAAGTCTTTGTTTAAATACCCCAAGGCGATGGGGCGCTGGAGCGCAGGCGATTGGACGGAACAGGTGATGTGGCCGACTTCCTTTTCACTGGCAAAAATCTTGTCGCCGCTGACGGCCGCAGTGTTGCCGTCGAGCAATAGGCCGCAGAGCTTTTTGTTGACGTGGCCGCGTGAGCGAATGCGCTCGACGACTTCTTGGCCGAGATAACAGCCTTTGCTGAAGCTGACGGCGTCGTCCAAGCCAACTTCAAGTAAAAGATTATCTTCATCGAAGTCGACGCCGTAGCGGGCAAGACCGTTTTCGACCCGTAGGATGTTTTGCGCCTGTTCGCCGACCCAGGGGGCGCCGCGATCCGTCAGAGTCTGAGCAAACTTTTCCAATTGAGCGGTCTGCACAATGATGTCGTAACCGGGCGCGCCGTAACGGTCGGCATGAACCACGCAAACAAGGCCGCCGTCAAACTGGATCATGGCGTGCTGGTGGACCCGGTCAGGCAGGCCGGCTCCCGCCAGTGTTTCGTTTAGGACGCTTGCTGCCCGCGGTCCCTGCAACGACAGCATCTTCCAGTGGTCATTGGGATCCTGAATCTCGACTTCATCGGCGACCAAATAGCGGTTCAAGTGATTGATGATCTTTTCCTTAAGCGGCTCCCAAAAATCCACGTAGAAAGAATTCATCGCGCAAAGCACCCGCAGGCCGGCCACCACTTTGCCTTGCTGGGTCAGTAACGCGGCCGACTGACCTTCGAACATGCGCAGGGCGCGCAGGTCGTTCGACAACATGCCTTGAAGAAAGGACAGGCGATCCGGGCCGGTAAACTGCAGCATCGCGCGCTGCGAAAGATCGATGAGCCCGACGGCATTGCGAACCGCTCGGTACTCCTCCTCGGGGTTGCCGAAGTGATCTGGCAGCAGCCAGCTATCACGTTCTTGCCACGTCACGCCGTGGCGATTATGCCAACCGGCTAAGGTTGTTTGCTTTGCCATATCTGCAAAAAATATAGCGTCAACGCTTTTTGTTGACAATGCTCAGCCGGTGTCGGTCAATCGTTGCTACCGGCTTTCCCGGTATGATAGAGAGCTAAGTACAATTTTCAAACGGAGGTGCTCCATGGCTGGTATGGAAGGTCAGAAAGCGCCGGCGTTTACCCTGGCGGGGAGCGACGGCAAACAGCACTCGCTCAGCGAGTACGCTGGCAAGAACGTGATCCTGTGGTTTTATCCGAAAGACGATACCCCTGGCTGAACCAAAGAGGCGTGCGGGTTCCGCGACGCTATCGATACAGTTGCTAAAGCCAATACTGTCGTCGTGGGTGTGAGCCCCGACGGCATCGATTCTCATAATCAGTTCATCAACAAATTCAATCTGCCATTTGTTCTGTTGTCCGATCCACAGAAAGACGCCATGAAGGCCTACGGCGCCTGGGGGCCGCGTAAGAACGCCCAAGGCGAAGTCTCGGAAGGCACAATCCGCTCGACGGCGTTGATCGGTCCAGACGGCACGATCAAGAAGCACTGGATTCCCGTCGCCGACGCTGGGGCGCACCCGGCTGAGGTCTTGGCGGCGCTGAAGTAAGCGGAGCATGCTTCGACAGGTCTCAGCACAAACGGGTCTTGCACATTTCACATCCGTTCGTCCTGAGCCTGTCGAAGGACTCCGAAAGCACTCCCTCGCCCGCTAGTCTAGATGGCCAAAATCAAAGCCGATCTCGATCTCCACAAGCTAGAAATCTTTTATTGGGTAGCTGAGCACAAAAGTTTCTCGCAGGCCGCTGAGCTTTTATCCCTGCGCCAGCCGACGGTGAGCGCCCATGTGCAGGAACTAGAAAAGGCCGTTGGCGGCAAACTGCTCTACCGGATTCCCGGCAAGGTGAGTTTGACGCCGCTCGGCCAGTTGGTTGCTGAACGCGCCAAGAGCTTGCTCGCGTTCAAGCGCGAAACCGTTGCTTCCATCGAGCAGTTTCACGGCACGCTTAGCGGCGAATTGTGGATCGGCGGCAGCAGCATTCCCGGTGAATATCTGCTGCCGGCGAGATTGGGCGAATTCACAAAAAAATACCCGGGCGTCAAACCGATTTTGCGGATTGGCGACTCGAGTGAAATCATCGCCGACTTGCTCGATGGCAAAGTCGAGATTGCTTACGTCGGGATGAAGCGCAGCGACCCACGGCTGAAATTTGCCAAGGTATGGGATGACGAGATGGTGTTGGCGGTGCCGAAAGGGCACCCGTGGAGCGGGCGCAAAGCGCTCAGCACGGCGGATTTGCGCGCCGAGCGCTTCATTTCTCGGGAGCACGGTTCAGGCACACTCGATGCGATTCACGAGCTCCTGTCGCACAGCGGCAAAGGGGCCGACGAGCTGCTCAAGATCACCATGGAACTGGGCAGCACCGCGGCGGTGAAGCAAGCTTTGTTGGCCGGTTTTGGCTTTTCGATATTGTCGCGCATTTCGATTCGCCACGAACTCGACGACGGCACGATTGTCGAAGTGCCGATCCGCGGCCTGAAGATGGAGCGCGTTTTCTATGAAGTGCAGCATAGCCGTCGCCCGCTCCATCCGATCGCGCAAGCCTTCCGCGAATTTCTTCAACCATAAACGCTAGAAAAATTTTTCTTGACAAAGAATTTCGCTTGAGCTCTTCCATAGCCAAATCCTATTTATTATATAGTTAATATCAATCCGGCAGCGGGAGCATTTATGGCACTGCCGTTAATGCGCGAATTCAAGCAGGGCACGGACGAGCTATACGCCAAGTTTGTCACCGCATGGGCGCGCTCCGACGCCATCTTCGACATCGTGGGTCGGACGGGGATGCTCGCAAAGCCGATCGTCTGGCGCCATCCGTTTATTTTTTATGTCGGGCACCTGCCGGCTTTTTCCTGGAACCAGATCTGCGGCGGCATCTTGGAATGGAAATCTTTCAACCGCTATTTTGATGAGCTGTTCTGCCGCGGTATAGATCCGGACGTCGACACCGGCGAGTGCCATTGGCATCCCGATGTGCCGCAGGAGTGGCCGACGCTTGCAGAGACCGTTGTGTATCGTGACAAGGTACGCGGCGCGATTTTGGAATCATTGGAAGCCTTGCCGTATTGCTATTCCAATCAGGTGATGGCGCGTGGTGGGCGGGTGTTCCGGATGGTGCTGGAGCACGAGTACATGCATCAAGAGACGCTGCTCTACATGATGCAACAATTGCCGCTGGCCGAAAAACAGCGGCCGCGAGCGATGAGCACATACCACTACGATGCAGCTGCCGCAAACCGCTTAGTCCGTATCCCTGCGGGTCGAGCACGGCTGGGGGCACGCTTTGAACATTTACCATTCGGTTGGGACAACGAGTTCGGTGAGATTTTCATTAACGTTCCGGAATTCGGCATCGATGCACTGCCCGTGACCAACGGTGAGTTTCTCGAATTCGTCGAAGCCGGCGGTTACCGCAGTGAAAGTTTTTGGCAGCCCGCGGACTGGAGCTGGAAAAATCTTGAGCGAAAAACCCAGCCAGCCTGCTGGGTGAGACGAAATCACTCCTGGTTTTACCGCGGTATGTTCGATCAATGGCCGCTGGAGCAAGTTGCTAGCTGGCCGGTTTACGTGAGCCTTGCTGAAGCACGCGCCTATGCACGATGGCGCGGCAAAAGATTGCCGACTGAAGCGGAGTACCAGCGCGCGGCATTCCACGGGCCGGATGGACGCGAGAGCCGTTATCCTCTTGGGGCAACGACGCACCCTCGGCGCGCCGCGGCAATTTTGATTTCAATAACTGGTCGCCGCTGCCGGTGGGTTCGTGTCCTGCAGGTGCGAGCTGCTGGGGCGTGCAAGAGCTCTTCGGCAACGGCTGGGAGCTAACCGACACGCCGTTTGCACCACTGGCGGGATTCAAGCCCTACATGGCGACCTACCCCGACTATTCCAAGGATTTTTTCGACGGCAAACATTTCGTCGTCAAGGGGGCGTCGTGGGCGACAGATGCGAATCTGTTGCGCCCAAGCTTTCGCAATTGGTATCAAGCGCATTACTCATACGTATTCGCAAAATTTCGCTGCGTCGCAAACTAGGAGGGCGCCATGAAAGCGATCTGGGAAAATCAGATATTGGCCGAATCCGACAAGACCATTGTCGTCGAGGGTAACCACTATTTTCCACCCGCGTCGATCAAGAAGGAGCTGTTTCGTGCCAGCGACACTCATACGACGTGTCATTGGAAGGGGGTCGCCAGCTACTACAGCATCGACGTTGGCGGCAAGGTGAATGTCGATGCAGCTTGGTTTTATCCCGAGCCAAAAGCCGCCGCGAAGCAGATCAAAGACTATGTCGCATTCTGGCGCGGCGTCAAAGTGAGCGAGTAATTTTCACTCGATGGCGGTTTCGTGGGGCTAGCGATTTGTGATATTCAAAAAATATTCAAGCTAAATTTTATCGAGGAGATATGGAATGGCAAGTCTAGAAGGTAAAAAGGCGCCAGACTTCACGCTCGAAGGCAACGACGGCAAGAAGCATTCACTGAGCGACTATAAGGGTAAGACAGTAGTGATGTTTTTCTACCCCAAAGACAGCACCCCTGGCTGAACCAAGGAGGCCTGCGGGTTCCGTGATTTGAACCCGTCCTTGAAAAAGAAAAACGTTGTGGTGTTGGGGGTGAGCAAAGACAGCATCGATTCGCACAACAAGTTCGCCGAGAAACACCAGCTGCCGTATGTTTTGTTGTCCGATCCCAAAACCGAGGCGATGAAAAAATATGGCGCCTTTGGGAAGAAAATGATGTATGGCAAAGAAGTGCAAGGGACGATTCGCTCAACCGTGATCATCGGGCCTAAAGGAGATATCGTCAAGCATTGGCCGGGGGTCAAAAAAGCCGACAGCCACCCTCAGGAAGTGGCCGACTGGCTGGCAAATCTATAATTTCTGATTCTGGTTCTTCGCAATAATTTCACCGGCGCGCCGAGCTGAGTCGCACGGCTGAGCCGGATCGTTAGCAAACGTCGATGCGGCGTGTTATTAACTTTTGCGTGTTTTCTGTTACCTATGATCACTATAGGAAATAACAATCGAGTCTGAATTCGGGGGGAGCATGTTAAGATCGTCAACCCGTTGCCAAATCCGGCAATCGTTTTTTTTGGCATACATCGTTACAGCACTCATTCTGGTCGCGTCGACGGCCACAGTCTCGGCCCAGCAGCTTCTCCGAGTGACGACCATTCCGGAAGAGGCTGCCACCGAACAGGTTCGTAAGTTCGGCCCGATCGTCAAGTATCTCGAACGGGTGCTCAACATGAAGGTTGAATTCACGCCGGTTACCGATTACCCGGCGGCGGTGGAAGCGCTGGTCAATAAGCAGGTGGAGCTGGTCTGGTTTGGCGGCTTCACCCATGTTCAGGCGCAGCTGCGCTCGGGCGGCAAGATTATTCCCATCGCGCAGCGCGAGGAGGACGCGCAGTTTCGCTCGGTCTTCATCGCCCAGACCAACTCCGGCATCAAGACGCTCAACGACCTGCGCGGCAAAGCGCTGAGCTTCGGTTCCCAGTCGAGCACCTCCGGCCACTTGATGCCGCGCAGTTTCTTGTTGCAGGCCAAAATCAATCCAGAAAAGGATTTGACCCGGGTCGCCTACTCGGGCGCCCATGACGCGACCATTGCTTCGGTGGTCAGCGGCCGGGTCGACGCGGCGGCTCTCGATATCACCGTGTGGCGCAAGTTTGTCGACGAGAAGAAAGTGGATACTGCCAAGGTCGATGTATTTTACACCACGCCGCCTTTTTACAATTACAATTGGTCGGTGCACGCCGATATGCCGGCGGCGCAGCGCGACCGCATCGCCAAGGCGTTCTTCGATCTCGACATGAACAACCCGGAGGGCAAGGAAATCCTGACCCTCAATCGCGCCACCAAGTATATTCCGACCCGCGCCGAGAACTACAAAGCCCTGGAAACGGCGGGCCGCAGTGCAGAACTCATCAAATAACGGCGCCTTGCGCATAGAATTGCGCGGCCTCGCGGCGCGCCATCCAGCCAGCGCAGCCAGTGCCGCGCCGGCTTTGAAGCCGCTCGGCCTTGCGATTACGCCGGGCGAGCAGGTGGCCGTGATCGGTCCTTCGGGAGCCGGCAAAACCACGCTCCTACACGCCATTGCCTGTGCGCTCAAGCCGGCGCAGGGGGGCTTGCTGCTCAATGACGATGACCCCTGGTCGCTGCCGGTGGCGCGCTTGCAAAAGCTGCGCGGCCGCATCTTCATGGCGCCGCAAAATCCGCCGCTGCCGCCGCGCCAGCGGGCAATCACCGCGGTTCTGGCGGCGCGCCTGCCGGCCCAGTCTCTTTGGCGGAGTCTGCGTTCTCTCGTCTATCCCACCGGCATTGGCGAAGCCCATGCGGCGCTACAACAGTTCGATCTCGCCGATAAATTATGGGATCGCGTCGACCGGCTTTCCGGCGGAGAGCGGCGACGGGTGGGCTTGGCGCGCGCGCTGGTAGCGCCGGCGTCTCTGTGGCTGATCGACGAGCCGCTCTCGGCTCTCGACCCGACGCGGGCGAAGTTGGCGATCGATACCTTGACGGGTGCGGCCCGTGAGCGCGGTGTGACTCTAATAGTCACCCTGCATCAGGTTAATGTCGCGGCGCGCTTTCCGCGGATAATTGGCTTGCGCGATGGCGAGCTGGTTTTCGATCTGCCGTCGATGGAATTGACTGACGACCGGCTGGCACGGCTCTATGCTCAATATGAGCATGAGTTGACGGGGCCTCGAACCTACGCGGCAGAGCCGAACTCTGACAATGTGGCGCTGCCGGGCCGAATTGTTCCGACCTGATACCGATCATGACTAACCTCGCCGCGCTAGCGCCGCCGCGCCGCGATCCGGCGTTCCACGAGCGCCTTTCTTGGGCTCTGCTGGCGCTGGTCCTATTGATCCCATCGCTCTACGCGACCGACTTCAAACCCTGGGTGTTCTTCACGCCCGAGAATCTGCGAGTCACCGCCCGTTTCATTGGCGATTTTTTTCCGCCCAAGCTCGAAGTCGAATTCTTGACCATGGTCGCGCGGGAGGCTTGGCGCACGGTGGCGATTGCGACAGCGGGGATTGCGCTGGCGCTGGTCTTCGCCGCGCCGCTGGCATTGGCGTCGACGGCGATTCTGTCGGTTTCGTCACTGCCCGGACGTATGCATGCAATCCCTTTTGCCGCGCGCCAGGCGGTTCGCTTGCTGCTGATTTTTCTGCGCAGCATTCCCGAGCTGGTTTGGGCGTTGGTTTTTGTGCGCGTGGTCGGGCTCGGAGCTACGGCCGGCGTGCTGGCGATCGCGCTCACCTATAGCGGAATGCTCGGCAAAGTCTACGGCGATATTCTCGAAAGCGGCAATCTGCATTCGACGACTTCCCTGCTGCGCAATGGCGCGAGCCGCTTGCAAGCATTCTTCTACGGCCTTTTGCCCGAGAACGCCGGAGAGCTCACCAGCTACACGATCTATCGCTGGGAGTGCGCGATTCGCTCCTCGGCGGTACTAGGTTTCGTTGGTGCCGGTGGGCTGGGCCAGCAAATGGAGTTGTCGATGAAAATGTTCAACGGCTCGGAAGTCAGCACCATGCTGATCGCCTTCGTGCTGTTGGTCTGGCTCGCCGATCACGTTAGCCTGCAACTGCGGAAGATGATCGCATGAGCACGGCCTCGGCAACGACTCTGGGGCATCTCCCAAATCGCGCGCCGGCGCAGTTTCTCCGGGCGCGCCGCCGGGCCGCTGTCGTGCTGATCGTGATCGCTACATTGATCGCGGCAAGCTTCTGGTCGCTCAACTTACAATGGGCAAACTTCTTCTCAGCCAGTTCGATGGGCCGCATGACGAAGTTTCTTGGCGAGCTCTTGACGCCGTCGCGAGAGGCAACTTTTCTCGCCAAGCTCGCGATAGCCAGCCTAGAGACCTTGGCGATGTCGGCGCTCGGCACCATGCTCGCCGCCCTTGGCGGCCTGGTTTTAGCGCTGCCAGCGAGCCAAAGCCCCGGCGTCGAAAGTTCGCTCGCTCGCGCCCCGGTGCGCTTAATTCTTAACGTGCTGCGTTCGATTCCCGAGCTAGTATGGGCGGCTTTGCTGCTGATTTCCGCCGGGCTTGGGCCCTTTGCCGGCACCCTGGCATTGGCGATGCACACGGCTGGAGTGCTTGGTCGGTTATTCGCGGAAGCGATCGAGAACGCACCCACCGCTCCGGCGTTTGCCCTGCGGGTGCAAGGTGTGCCGCCGGGTCGAGTGTTTCTTTACGCCACTTTGCCGCAGGTGCTGCCGCAAATCATCTCTTACTCGCTCTATCGCTGGGAGAACAACATCCGCGCCGCGGCGGTGCTCGGCGTCGTCGGCGCCGGCGGCTTGGGGCAGATGCTCGCCTTTCACATGGGACTTTTCCATATGAAAGAGGCGAGCTCGGTGTTGATCGCGATGATGCTTCTGGTTTCGCTCGTCGACTTTCTTTCCTACCTGACGCGCCGCCTAATGGCACGCTGAAATTTTTCGATCGTCGGCCCGCCGTGGCATGGGTTTGCTCTAGTACTGCCTGAACGCGAAGATCACTCCTTCTTCATGAGGAACTTGCGCCGAAGTGGGCTTGATGTAGCCGCAATCGGAAACCGCCAACGGCCGCAAGGATGCTTTGGATCCAAAGAGCTTCACCTACACGATCAAGTCCAAAGAAATCTAAGCTGCTGGGAATTCATCGAAGTGAGCAGGGAGGCCTCCACGATGAGTGGAGGCTTTCGTATTTTATGAGTGAACATCTTCGATTGGGTTGAATGGCCCTCAAAACACAGCTAGATTCCCGCCGACGTTGTCCCGTCGTGACAACTGCCAAACAAGACGCATGCTGGCAAAATTTGTCATTCGTTCGACCACTGATAAGCTAACCTCACTTCTCGGGGAAATTCGCGGCAAACGCGGCGTGGTTCTCGAAGCGTTCGATCCTTCGCAGATCATCGCGCTGCTCCAGCCCAACACCCAGCTAGACTTGGGAGAGGTCGTCGGACTAGCTCCGACATCCGCAGGGGCACCGGTCCCGATTGCGCCGGCACCGATCCAGACGACTACGTTTGCCAAAGCGGTGCACGCCGGACGCAACAAAGACGGCCGCATCGAAGTCTTTTATGTTGGCAGTGACGATCGCATAAGCCACGCCTGGCAACTGCAGCCCAACGGTTACTGGAGCGGCAAATACCTGCTCGGTCCAATCCTACCAAGCAGAACCAAAGAATTCTTTGTCGGTCACAATTTAGACGGCCGAATCGAGGTCTTCTACGTCGGTCTCGAAGACGCAGTTATCTACCACAACTGGCAACTAACACCCAACGGTTATTGGATCTGCGAGTACTTCCTCGGCCCCAAAGAGGTCAGCAAGTCAAAGCAGTTAGTCGCGGGCCGGCACGCTGACGGACGGATGGATCTCTTTTCTATCGGTTTGGACGATGCGGTGAATCACAATTGCCAGCTCGTGGCCAATGGCAAATGGGGGGGGGGTGAAGTGCCCTTGGAGCCTGACGCGTCACTCAAAGCCAAACAGCTGGCAGTCGGGGAACAGGCCGACGGTCGGATGGAGCTTTTTTGTATCGGCAGCGATGATGTGCTTTATCACAAGTCCCAGCTAGCTCCGAACCGCGAGTGGAACAACGCGGAGCCCCTCGGCCCAGACATGGCGCGCAAAGCGAAACAGGTCGCTGTAGGAAAAAATGCCGATGGCCGCATGGAAATTTTTTACATCGGTCTCGACAACGTGCTCTACCACAACTGGCAGTTGGCCCCGAATGGCTACTGGGGCGGCGAGTACTTTCTCGGCCCCGAAACACCTACGCAAGCAAAGCAGCTTGCGGTGGGACGGAATGCCGATGGGCGACTTGAGGCGTTTTACGTTGGGATGGACGATGCGCTGTACCATAACTGGCAGCTAAAACCCAACGGTCTCTGGATTGGTGAGAACCTTTTCTAGCGCTTTCACTCGCCGCCGTTCACATCGATGACCGAACCGTTGACGTAGCTCGCCGCATCTGAAGCCAAGAACAAAGCGACGCCGGCGACTTCGTCCGCCGTGCCGGTGCGGCCCAAAGCGATGTTTTTCGCGGATTCGGCAAAAGACTGTTCTCGCCCGGTGCCGGCCGGGCGCGGTGTATCGATGATACCCGGCGCGATCGCGTTGACGCGCACTTCGGGTCCCCATTGGTTAGCCATGTGAAAGGTCAGGTTCATCACGGCGGCCTTGGCCGTGCCGTAGGCAGCCATGTCGGCGCGTTCTTTCTTAGTGCTGCGCCCCGAAATCGAGCCGATGTTGATGATGCTGCCTTTGCCCTGTGCCTTCATCGCCGGCACCACTGCCTTGGCACAGAGAAAAGCGCTCTTGGTATTGACCTCGTAGGCGGTCATGAAATCTTCCGGCGCGAGATCGAGCAGGGGCGCGCGATTGAACGCCGGCATGTGCGGGTTGCGGCTGTAGGAGCCGCCGGCGACGTTGGCCAACACGTCGATTCTGCCGAAGACCGCAAGTGTCTGCTCCACCATCGATTTCACTTGGGCGGCGTCGGCAACGTTGACGGAAACGCCTAAGCCTTTGACTCCCAACGTTTCGATTTCGCGCACCACCGGCGCGATCGATTCCGGCGGCAATGAAGCAATCACGATGTTGGCGCCGGCCTTGGCGAAAGCGACGGCGCAGGCGCGGCCAATGCCGCCGCTACCGCCGGTAATGATCGCTGTGCGGCCTGCTAGGGAAAAACGCGAAAGATCGAGCTGCGCCATGTTACTCCTCCATGTTTGCGACTGAGCCATCTCTATAATGCGACTGTGGTGCTGTGCAAGCCAGTGACAATAACCAGGGGTGGACAGGGGTGGTAAGCTCGGCTATTTCTAAGCGAAGCAAGGAGGAACTATGTCGACGGCAAAATTCGCGCATAACGTCATCGACGCCGACGCCCACGTGGTCGAAACTGAGCGTGTGTGGGATTACCTTGATGCGGCCGATCAAAAATATCGGCCGACTTTGGTGCCCGACCCAAAAAACCCGCGGCGCCAAGTTTGGCTGCTCGACGGCGAAAACCTCGGCAGCAAGTTCCCCTCGCCAGATGAAAAGGAATCCGCCGCCCATGTGAAAAGATTTGGCCGTGAAGTCGCCACGCCGGTGGAGGCGCGCGAGCTGACCGACGTATCGCAGCGACTAAAACACATGGACGAATTGGGCGTCGACGTGCAGATTCTTTTCAACTCGCTATGGATCACGCCGCTCACCAGCCGGCCCGACGCCGAAATTGCACTGAGCTGGGCATGGAACCGTTGGCTTGCCGATGTCTGGAAAGCAGGGGAGGGCCGCTTGCGTTGGACTTGCGTTGTTCCTGGCCTCTCGCCCAAGGAAGCCGTGTCGCAGATTCGCTTTGCCAAAGAACACGGCGCCGTCGGTGTCTGCATCCGCCCCTACGAGCGCAATCAGTTGTTGATGACCGATCCATTCTTTTATCCGATCTATGAAGAGGCGGAGCGCCTGGACATTCCGGTCACAGTGCATCTTGCCAACGGCAGTCCGGAGTTATTCCAGCTGCTCACCAACGAAGCCGGCGGTGGCTTCTCGACTTTCAGAATTCCGACGGTGACCTCGTGCTACGCTTTGATCGTCAGCGAGATTCCGCGGGTTTTCCCCAAGCTACGTTGGGGCTTCATTGAGGTCTCTAGCCAATGGGTGCCCTGGGTTGTCCATGAAGCGGTGCGCCGTTCGCTCGGTGGGAAGCATCCGGTGTCGAGCAACTGCCTGAAGGAATTCAATATCTACGTTTCGACTCAGACCGACGATGATTTTAAGTACATCATGAACTACTCGAGCGAAGACAATCTGGTCATCGGCACGGACTATGGCCACGGCGATACCTCGAGCGAGCTGAACGCGATTGCGCGCTTCAAAGCAATGAACGGCTTGAGTGCGGATGTGAAACGCAAAGTTCTCTACGACAATCCCAGGCGGCTGTACGGACTGAACTAATAAGCACGGAGCAGGGGGCTGGCTCGGAGCTCCCAGTCTCCTTGCTTTTGCGCTTTGCGCGCAGTTGGCTTATAACTAATAAAACGGTTTTACGAAAGGATAACGCGTGGAGTTTCAGCGTATTAAGCGGCTGCCGCCTTATGTCTTTAGCATCATCGACGGCATGAAGATGGAAGCCCGTCATCGCGGCGAGGACATCGTCGACTTTGGCATGGGCAATCCGGACTTGCCAACGCCACCGCATGTTGTGGCCAAGCTCGTCGAGGCCGCAGCGAAACCGGCAAACCACCGCTATTCCGTTTCGCGTGGCATCTATAAATTGCGCTGCGCCATCACCGATTGGTACAAGCGGCGCTACGAGGTCAGGCTCGATCCCGACAGCGAAGCGATCGTTACCATCGGTGCCAAAGAGGGTCTCTCCCATTTGGCATGGGCCACCATCGATCCCGGCGATGTGGTGTTGTGCCCGAGCCCGACCTACCCGATCCATCAGTATGCGGTCGTCCTTGCTGGCGGCGACCTGCGCTGTTTGCCGTTGACGACGAGTGAGGCTTTTTTTGGCCATCTTGAAGAAGCGGTCAAGCAGACCTGGCCCAAACCAAAAATGCTCGTGATCAGTTTCCCACATAACCCGACCACCCAAGTCGTCGAGTTGGATTTTTTTGAGCGCGTGGTGAAGGCAGCCAAAGAACACGAGTTTATTGTCGTGCATGATCTGGCCTACGCCGACCTGACGTTCGACGGTTATCAAGCGCCGAGCTTCCTGCAAGTGCCGGGCGCGAAAGATATCGGCGTGGAGCTTTTCTCGCTGTCAAAAAGCTACAACATGCCCGGCTGGCGCGTCGGGTTTTGCGTCGGCAACAAAGAGATCGTCCACGCTTTGGCGCGCATCAAGAGCTATCTCGACTACGGCATTTTTCAGCCGGTGCAGATCGCCGCTATTCAGGCTTTGAATGGGCCGCAGGACTGCGTCGAAGATATTCGTCTGATGTATCAGAAGCGGCGCGACTCGTTGATCGACGGCCTCGATCGCGCCGGATGGCATATCGAAAAACCCAAAGGCACGATGTTTGTTTGGGCGGAGATTCCCCCAGCTGCTAAGAAGATGGGCTCGGTGGAGTTCTCCAAATACCTGCTCAAAGAAGCCCAGGTGGCAGTGTCTCCCGGCATCGGCTTCGGCCAGTACGGCGACGAGCATGTGCGCTTCGCTTTGATCGAGAACGAGCACCGCACCAAGCAGGCGGTGCGCAATATCAAACGCGCTCTGGGCAAGCTGCTCGATTAGCTCGTACCCATCGCATCATGACTGATTCGAAGAACCCGCGAAGAGTCGGCATCGGTTTGCTCGGTTCCGGTGTGGTCGGTGAAGCGATCCAAGACATCCTCTTTCAAGGCGTCAACGAACAACTCGAATTACGTAAGATTTACACACGCAATCCCGGGGGCAAGAAGTGGTTCGCCGAGCGCCGCGATTTGTTCACCGACAAGGCCGAGGCGGTGCTCGACGACCCCAACGTGGACATCGTCATCGAAGCCTTGGGCTTTCAATCAGCCGCACAGCTGCCGGTTTTCCGCGACTATTTTATGCGCGCTTTCCGCAACGGCAAATCCGTAGTCACTTCCGACAAGGCCGTGCTGGCGCGTTATGGCAAAGAAATTTGGGCGGCAGCGGCCAAGAGCGGCCAACAGCTTCGTTTCGAGGCCTGCGTCGGCGGTGGCATCCCGGTCATTCGCTCGCTCAGCGAAAGCTTTGCCGTCGAGCAGCCGGAGGCGATCTTCGGCATCGTCAACGGCACCTGCAATTATATTCTGTCGCAAATGGAGAAGAGCGGCAAAGCCTATGCTGAAGCTTTGCAAGAAGCCCAGGCGAAAGGTTACGCCGAAACCAATCCGGCCGCGGATGTGAACGGCAGCGATGCCGAAGCCAAGTTGTTGCTGCTGGCTCTGGTCGCTTTCGGTTTGCAGCTGACTCCCGGAAAAGTCTGGCGCAAAGGCATCGAAGAGATACACGCGGTGGACTTTCGCTATGCCCAGCGGATGGGCGGAACCATTAAGCAATTATCGGTGGCGCGCCGCCGAGGCAGCGCGGTGCAGATCTTCGTCGCGCCGGCGCTGGTGCAGCGTGAGAATTTTCTCGCCGGCATCGACGGCGCCACCAACGCCATCTGTTTTGCCGGCAAGAGCAGCAGCGGCGGACGCGGCGAGCGCGATTGCGATTACACTTTAGTTGGACCGGGCGCGGGCGGCGGGCCGACAGCGGTGGCGGTGCTGGGCGATGTCTGCGAGCTGGCGCGCGGCGAGCGCAGGTTCTTCGGCGTGCCGAGTCTAATTGCGCCCGGCGCGCTTAAGCTCCAGTCGGAAAATGAGATCGACGGCTCTTTTTATGTGCGATTCGTCGTCAAAGACCGCGCCGGTATTGTCGGCGATATCGGCCAAACCTTCGGCCGTATCGGCGTGAACATCGCCGAGATCTGGCAGCTGCGCCATAGCGAAGAAGAAGTCCGTTTGTTGATACAGACCTACCGCCTCAAACAGAGGCCAGAGCAAATTTTGCCCTTCGTAATGACGCTGGAAAGCGCCACTCTGAAGCAAATGCGCAGGGCTCTGGATTCCATCCGCAATCGCGATTATATGCTAGTGGACCCGGTGTGGTTTCCAATCTGGGGCGCGAAGTAGGATCCGGAGGTGCCTCCCGCAAAGAACGCGAAAGTTCGAAAATAACTGGCTCACCACGAAGGCACGAAGAGCACGAAGGTAAGAATAAGAAAAATATTACCGAACTTTGCGTCCTCTGCGTCTTTGCGCGATAAATATTTTCTGAGAAACGGACGGAATAAGTGAAATACATCATTCTCCAAGGCGACGGCATGGCGGACTATCCGCTCGAGGTTCTCGGCGGCAAGACGCCACTCGAAGCGGCCAAGACGCCCAATATGGATTGGCTCGCGCAGCGCGGCGTTTACGGCCTGGCGCACGTGATTCCGGACGGTTTTCCGCCGGGCAGCGACGTCGGCAATATGAGCATCATGGGCTATGACCCGGCGGTTTATCACACCGGTCGTTCGCCGCTCGAAGCCGCCAGCATGGGTGTGGCGCTTCGGCCCAAGGACATCGCCTTTCGCTGCAACCTGGTGACCCTGCGCGGTACGGGCAGCGCGATCGAAATGGAAGATTTCACCTCGGGCCATATTACCACCGAGGAGTCGAGCGAGATTATCCGCGACCTGGACAAAGAGTTGGGCGGCGACGGCATCGAATTTTTCCCCGGCGTGAGCTATCGCCATTTGATGGTCTGGCGCGACGGTTTGGAGAAGATGGAAACCACACCGCCGCACGACATCACCGATCAAAAAACTGCGGGCTATATGCCCAAGGGCGAAGGCGCCGACCGCCTGCTGCAACTGATGAGCGCCTCGCAGCCTTTGCTGGCAAACCATCCGGTGAATCAAAAGCGCAAGGCCGACGGCCATCGCCAGGCAACCACGATTTGGCTCTGGGGCCAGGGCAGGGCGCCGCAGTTGCCGCCGCTGACCAAAAGATTTGGCATCAAAGGTGGCGTGATTTCAGCCGTCGATATTATTCACGGTTTGGGCGTCTACGCCGGATTAGAGCGCATCGACGTGCCCGGCATCACCGGATTCCTGGACACTAATTACGTCGGCAAGGGCGAGTACGGCGTGCGCTCGTTGGAGAAAAACGATTTCGTTTTTATCCATGTCGAAGCCACCGACGAAGCCGGTCACATGGGCGATGTCAAAGCCAAGATCCAGGCGCTGGAAGATTTCGACGAGAAAGTCGTTGGCACTGTGTTGAAAGGCATGGCCAACCGCAAGGATTATCGCATTCTCCTCATGCCGGATCATCCGACGGCGATTGCGCTGAAAACCCATGTCAAAGAGCCCGTGCCGTTTGTGCTTTATTCGCCCGCCGAGCCGCGCCATAATGGCGCGGTCGGATACAACGAAAAGGACGCTGCCAAAACCGGCGTTGTCGCCAAGCAAGCCTTCCGCCTGATGGAGTCGCTCATCGAAGGGAGAAAAACATGGACCGAAATCTAGCTCTGGAAGCGGTGCGCGTTACCGAAGCGGCGGCATTGAACTGTGCCCGATTGATCGGGCGCGGCGACGAGAAGGCGGCGGACCAAGCCGCGGTGGACGCGATGCGCAAAGCCTTCGATGCACTAGCCATCGAAGGCACGGTGGTGATCGGCGAGGGCGAACGCGACGAAGCGCCGATGCTCTATATCGGCGAGAAGGTCGGCTCGGGCGGCCCGAAAATCGACATAGCGCTCGATCCCCTCGAAGGCACGACCATCTGCGCCACCGGCGCTCCCAATGCGCTTTCTGTGCTCGCCATGGGCGACGGCGGCAAGCTGCTCAACTGCCCTGACACCTACATGGAAAAAATCGCCAGCGGCCCGGCGGGGCGCGGGGTCATCGATCTCGACAAAACACCGACGCAGAACTTGCACGCGCTAGCCGAAGCGAAGCGCTGCAAAGTCGAAGACCTGATGGTGATTATCTTAAGCCGGCCGCGCCACGAAGCGATCATCAAAGAAGTGCGCCAAACCGGCGCGCGCATTCGCTTGATCGGCGATGGCGATGTTGCCGCCGCCATCGCGACGACCAAGCCGGAAACCGGCATCGATCTACTACTCGGCATCGGCGGTGCACCGGAAGGGGTCATCGCCGCGGCGGCGCTGCGCTGCGCCGGTGGCGAGTTCCAGGGACGTTTAGCGCCGCGCAACAACGAAGAGATCGAACGCGCCAAGAAAATGGGCGTCGCCGACATCAAGAAAAAGTTCAGCATAACCGAGCTGGCCGCCGGCGACGTCATGTTCGCCGCCACCGGCGTGACCGACGGCGACTATCTCCAAGGCGTGCACTTCTTTCCCGGCGGCGCGACCACGCAGTCGGTGGTCATGCGCTCGAAAACCAAGACCGTGCGGATCATCAACGCGACGCACCATTTCGACAGCAAACCGACCTACTAATAATCTTTCTAATTCGACCTTTCTCTCTGGATTGTAACCCTCTCCCTCTGCGGAGAGGGTAGGGTGAGGGCCGATCGAACTTTATCCCGTGGCCCAAGCGCGCAAAAAGAAACCGCAACCAATTTGGTTGCGGTTACCGCAACCAAAAAGCCCCTGGCTCCGCCGCTTTCTCCAATTTGTCATAATCCCGCTCTTTATCTGGTTGCTCGCCTTCTTGATCTGGTTCAATTGGGCGAGCATCGAGAAGCTTTTCGGCCGGGCCAACCTCGAAGACGGTCCCGCGCGAAAAGCTAAAAGCAAAACTGAGAAACTGGAGAAACCAGAGAAGGCTGGCAAGGCCGAAACAGCAGCTCCAACCGAAGAGCCGTCGAAACCCGAAAGAGCCGAGCCGCCGCGACCGCCGGTGCAGCAGCGACCGAGCGAGCCCAAAGAGAAGATCCTCGACGAAGACCGAAAACGGCTCGAAGATATTCTTAAAAAACAATAGCGAGCTACGGCACCTGCAGATATTCCTTCTGGAGACTCTCTAGGCCAGCGAAGTCCGCGAGCGTCCGCAGCGAAGCAAACGTCGGGAAAATCATCGGCAGCTCGCCGCGCTTAAATAGCTGCAAAGCTTCATCAGGCGTGATCCACAAACTATGGGCCACCTCCGGTGAGGTTGCCAGCGGCGTCTGGTTTGCCGGCAAGGTGGCAATGAAAAAACGGGTATCGAAGCGCACGGGAAACTGCGATGGAGTCTGCCAGCAAGAAAAATAGGCGAGGCGGCCAAGATCGCAGTTTAACTCTTCTCGTTCCAACAAAGCCAAAAATGAAAGCGCTTCATTCATCAAAGCATCGTGCAAGGCTGCGATGCGTGCCTCTTCGATGACCTTGCCGCCTTCCTGGCACCCGAGCAGCACACCGGTCTCTTCAAACAACTCTCTGACGCAGGCGACCCACAGCCCCAGCGCGTCGCGCGGCCTGAAGCGGGCGCCAAGTATGTCCCGCGCCTGCGTCGGGGTGACGCCGCGACAGCGGCGCAGCATCGCTTCGGAACTATCTTCTTTATGCAGAGTGCCGCCGGGAAAACAGTACATGCCGCCGAGAAACGGCATGGAGTCGGGGCGGCGGGTGAGAAAAACTTCGAAGCCTTGCGCTTCGGCGGGCCGCAGCAGAATCACCGTGGCCGCCAGCCGCGGCTGTTTGGGTGCGGTCATGGCAGCGGCAATTCCGAAGCCGAGCCGAAATTATTTTGACAAGGCGGTCCGGGACAATGAAAAAATTCAAACCGGCGCCGGGCTTCAGCCAGCAGCACCACGCTTGCCGACACCGTGCCCGAGACTTCGCCGTGGACGCAAATCGCTTCGCCGCGGGCGCCTGAACCGTTGGCCGGCACACTGTGATCGCTCAACAACACTTTTAGCCGCGGCATTAGGGCAGACGGCTCGAAGCCGTCGAGCAGAAGGGCAAACTGTTTCGAAGCGCGATCGCTTTTGTCGGAGTGCGAATCGACCTCGGCATGGCTGCTAAAGACGTGGAGACCCGGGGTGAGCTCCGTCAGCGATAGTGTCCCGTTGCCGTTGTGAGCAGCCCAAGAGTGGCGGTCATCGGCAACTACGACGGTAAAAGGCTGATAGGATTCGCGGTGGCGGTCGATAAACCCACGCACCGCGTCGGCGCTCGCGTGGGTCAGCAAGTCCATGCACAAGAGCCCGCGCGAGCGAGTCGTTGCACTCGCGGTCGCATCGCCGTTGCCGCGCCGATTGAGAATGCCGACGAAGAGACCGCGCTCATTGACGCCCAGCCAGGTTCCGCCCACACGCAGGTCTTTACCGGCGATGATTTTCGGTGTGGTTTTCAGTAGGACCGGCGGCGCCGACGGACGATCATAGTGTTCATCGCGATTGGCCGCCACCAGCAGCGGCATGCCCCGAAAGGCTTTGTAATAGAGCGCCAAGGTGCACACAGTTAGGGTTTACAGAAAGCTTTTCCCATCTGCAAACAGGCGCCTAAACGTTGATTGTTGTTGAGAAATGTTTATGTTAGCTTCGACCGATTGGAAGGAAAAAATATGTTTCGATCGGTCGACGATGTGGTTTCGGGGCTGGGCACGCAAAAATATATTTGCAACAAGAACGTTGCCACCGTGGTTTACCTCGGCACCACGTTACAGAAGCCAATCCTCGTCGAAGGGCCCGCCGGCGTCGGCAAGACCGAATTGGGCAAAGTGTTGGCCAGCGCCCTCGGCATGGAGCTGATTCGCCTGCAGTGCTACGAAGGTTTGGACGAAGGCAAAGCGCTCTACGAATGGGAGTATGCCAAGCAGCTGCTCTATACCCAAATCTTGAAAGACAAGATCGGTGAGACTTTGCAAGGCGCGCCGACGCTGCAGGCGGCGGTCGACACCATCGCCAGGCAAGACGGCGTCTTCTTTTCCGATCGTTTCTTGCTGCCCCGGCCTTTGTTGCGCGCGCTCCTGTCGGAGAAGCAATCGGTGCTGTTGATCGATGAAATCGATAAATCCGATGCCGAGTTCGAAGCCTTTCTGCTGGAAATCTTGAGCGACTTTCAAGTCACCGTGCCGGAGATCGGCACGCTCAAAGCCAAACACATTCCGCTGGTGATTCTGACCAGCAACAACAGCCGAGAAATGTCGGACGCGCTCAAGCGCCGCTGCCTGCATCTCTACATCGATTTCCCCGGCGAAGAACGGGAAATGGAAATTATTAAACTCAAAGTGCCCGGCGTTGGCGATCAGCTAGCGCAGGAGGTCGTCCGGCTGTTGCATCGGGTGCGCAAGCTCGATTTGAAAAAGACGCCGAGCATCAGCGAGACTCTCGATTGGGTAAAAGCGCTGACGCTGCTCAACGTCAAGCAACTGGACAACGAGCTAGTTGACCAGACGTTGTCGGCACTGATGAAATACGAAGCCGATATCCGCAAAGCGAGCCAGGAGCTGAAGACCTATCTCGCAGAGAAAAAGGCGCACCAGGGTCCCACCAGCGGCGGCAGCGACAGCGATCATTTGCATTAGTCCATGTCACCACGAGGGAGGTACGAAAGACCCGTGTAGAGGCGACCCTGGTGGTCGCCCATCGGAGGGCAGACACAAGGTCTGCCCCTACAAGACTCCTTCGTGGTGAGTCAAATCCCTATGGAAAGTCGGATCGTCGAATTCGCCAACGTCCTGCGCCGTAACGGCGTGCGGGTCTCGCTATCTGAGAACATGGACGCCTTTCGCGCCCTGGAGCTGATCGGCGTTGAGAATCCGACGCTATTCCGCAGCGCGCTCCGTACGACGCTGATCAAGCGCGCCGGCGACATCCAGCCTTTCGAAGAGCTATTCAATTTCTTTTTTCTCGGTATCGGCGAGGCCATCGATGCCCTCGACCGCCGCATCATGGAAGAGCTCGGCTTAACGCCACAGCAATTCCAGGAGATGCTCGAGCAGATTCAGAAATTTCTCCGCGAGATGGAAGGGGATTTGTCCGAGCTGGCCAAGGCATTGCTCTCCGGCAACCAAGGCGACCTGGAGCGCCTTTTACGCGAAGCGATGGAACAGGAGATGCAGAGCGGCAACTCCGAGAACCTGCGCTACACGCCGTTTACCCGCATGGCGGGACGGCTGCAGATGGACCGGGTGCAGTCGGAGGTCGAGCGCTTCAAAGGCATGCTGCAGATGCTCGGCCAAAACGGCGAAGATTTGCAGAACGTCATGCGCTACTTGGACGAGCGCATGCGCGACATGTACAAACTGCTGCGCGAATTGCTCCAGCAGGAGCAGCGCAAGCAGGGCATGGAGATGCGCGATTCGAGCCAGCGGACCGCGCTGGCTGACAAGAGTTTTTCTTTTTACACCGAGGACGACATCCGGCGCATGAACGACGCGGTCGCGCGTCTGGCGCAGCGATTGAAGAATCGACTGTCGGTGCGGCGCAAACGCGCGGCGCGCGGCCGATTTAACGTCAAACAAACCCTGCGCAAAAATCTTCAATACGGCGGCGTGCCGTTCAACATCCAACTCGATCGGCGCAAGAAAACCAAGCCACAGGTGATGATCCTCTGTGACATTTCAGATTCGGTGCTAAACGCGTCGCGCTTCATGTTGCAGTTCGTCTATTCGATTCAGGACCTTTACGCCAAGGTGCGTAGCTTCGTTTTTGTCAGCGAGATCGGCGAGGTGACTAAACTATTCGAGGAACACGACATCAATGTCGCCGTTGAGGCCGCGCTCAAGGGCGACGTCATCGATGTTTTCTCGCATTCGAATTTCGGCCGTGCCTTCGAAATGTTTCACCGCAACTATTTCACGGCGATCAACAGCAAAACCACCGTCTTGATCATTGGCGACGGCCGTAATAACTACAATCGTCCCAACGACTGGGTCCTGCGCGAAATCAAGTCCAAGGCCAAGCAACTGATCTGGCTCAACCCTGAAAGCCGCATGACCTGGGGCGTGGGCGACAGTGAGATGCCGCGGTACGCGCCCAACTGCCACATCGCCGAGGAATGCCGCAGCATCAATCAGCTCTACAAGATCGTCGACCTGATCGTGCCATGAAGAAAGTCTACATCCAGACCTACGGCTGCCAGATGAACCAGTACGATTCCGAGCGGATCGCCCAGGTGCTGCGCCAGGTCGACTACACTCCCACCGAGCGCATCGATGCCGCGGACCTGCTGCTGCTCAACACCTGCAGCGTGCGCGACAAGGCCGAGCAAAAAGTCTACAGCGCCCTCGGCAGCTGGAAAGAATTCAAAGACTATCGCGACGGTGTCATCATCGGCGTCGGCGGCTGCGTCGCGCAGCAGGAAGGGGAGAGTCTGCTCAAGCGCGTGCCCCATCTCGATTTGGTTTTTGGCACCCATAACATTCACAAGCTGCCGGAGATGATCGATCAGGTCGAGCAGCTGCGGGCCCGTCCGGTGGAGACAGCCTTTTATCGCGACCCGGCCTACATGGAAGAGGTCGCAGCGCGCACGCAGGTGCAAGGTCGCAAAGCGTTTGTGACGATCATGCAAGGCTGCAACAAAGTCTGCAGCTTTTGCATCGTGCCACACGTGCGCGGCCGCGAAGTGAGCCGCCCGAGCGGCAATATCATTGCCGAAGTCGAGTCGCTGGTCGCCCAGGGTGTGCAAGAAATCATGCTGCTCGGCCAGAACGTTAATTCCTACGGCAAGTTAACGCCCGGTGAGATCTGTTTTGCCGAGCTGCTGGCGCAGGTAGATAAAATCGCGGGCTTGCGCCGCCTGCGTTTTACTACGTCGCATCCGCAAGATCTGTCGCCCGAACTGATCGAAGCGTTTGCCACACTCACCCATCTCTGTGAACATTTGCACTTGCCGGTGCAGTCCGGCTCAGACAGCGTGCTGGCGCGCATGCGCCGCGGCTACGATCGCGCAGAATATCTGGACCGTTTGTTTCGTCTAAAGGAACGTTGTCCGCGTGTCGCGCTCAGCACCGACATTATCGTCGGTTTCCCTGGTGAGACCGACGCGGAGTTTGCGGCGACGCTAGAATTGCTGCAGCAGGTGGAGTATGATGAAATCTTCTCGTTTATGTATTCGCCGCGGCCACAAACTGTTTCAGCCAAGTTATACGCGGACGACATACCTGACGAGATCAAGAGGGCGCGCTTAAAGCAAGTACAGACCCTGCAGCAAAGCATCTCACTCCGCAAAAACCGCGACAAGATCGGCACCGTCGATGAAATCTTAGTGGACGGTCACTCGAAACTAAGAAACGGCCAAATTATGGGGCGCGCTCGAAGCAATCGCATCGTCAATTTAGCCGGGTCTGAAGAATGGGTTGGCGATTTTCTGTCAGTCCGCATCGTCGGCGCGACGGCGAATTCACTGCTTGGCGAGTCCCTCGACCCAACACTGCTAGAATCCCAGGCCAAAAGGGAGATCGCATGAACAAGAGGGAAGATACGATTCAAATGTCGGTGGGCGGGTTGACCCTGGACCCGGTCACCAAGACGCCGATCGTGATCCTGAAAGATCCGGAAAACAAGCTCAACTTGCCCATCTGGATCGGCCTCTTGGAGGCGACCGCCATGGCGACCGAAATCGAGGGCATCAAGATGGCCCGGCCGATGACCCATGATCTCTTGAAAAATGTCTTGACCGAGGTCGGGTGCTCCGTGGAGTCGGTCGAGATCACCGAGCTCAAAGAAAACACATACTACGCGTCGGTCTACCTCGATCTGGGCGGCCGTAAGGTCGCGATCGATTCGCGCCCGAGCGACGCCATCGCCTTGGCACTGCGCACCAAAAGCCCCATCTACGTAGCGAAAGCGGTGCTTGAAGCTTCGAGCGTGCTGCAGCAGAACGACGAAGGCAAGGACGAAAACGCGGTTGAGAACGTCTCCAACGTGTCGCAGGAAAAATGGGCCGAAATCTTAGAAAAAATGGCCCCGGAAGATTTCAAGTACAAACAGTAACCGCCCAATGGCTACCGCAAGCAAACGCGTCACCCACAAAGACATCCGCCAGCCGGACTGGTTTCAACGCACTTCTGACCGGGCCCTGGAGCTGCTGCGCCAGCATCAAAGCAAGTTCGTCATTGCCGCAGGTGTGTTGGTTTTGATCCTGTTGGCTAATTGGGGCTGGCAGATTTACAAAAGCCGCCAGGATGACCAAGCCGCTAAGGATTACGACCGCGCGATCACGCTTTTTCAGGAGAAAAAATATACCGAAGCCATCGCGCTGTTTAACAAGGTTCAAGGCTTTCGCTGGTCACGCTACGCGCCGCTGGCGCACTTGTATGAAACCAACAGCTACCTGGCGTTGAATGATATCGAGAAAGCCCAGCCGGCGGCACAGCGGTTTCTAACCGCCACCAAACCGGACACGCTGTACCGGCAGATCGGGTTGGTGACGCTGGCGACCATCGAAGAACGCAAAAACCTCTGCAAGCAGGCCATCGACAAATATGCCGAAGCGGCACGCATCGCCGGTGCACTCAAAGACCGCGCGATTCTAGGCAAAGCGCGCTGTGCAGCCCAAAACGGCGACAATAAAACCGCTGTCGATGCCTATAAAGAATATCTAAAAGAAAATCCCAACTCACCGGCGCCAAGCCAACTCGCCGAGCTCGAAGCCAAAGTCGGCAGCCAACCAGCGACAGAGAAAAAGTAAATTCTTAACGTAGGTTTCTTAACTTTTGCGCCTTTGCGCGAGGCAAATCCGATAGAGGCGTATAGATGTTACGTCTGATAAGATATATTATGTAAACTTTATGGCGGCAAATCTACCTACCCATCGCCGCTTCCCAAACACCCTCCTACTCCGCTCTTAAAAACCCTGCGGCCTCAGCGCCTCTGCGCGAGAATAAATCTTAGTGATTCTAGAAATACCGCCAGAGCCACCACTTCTCGAAGCCAATCTTCGCCCAATAGATCATCTTCGATGGGCCCCAAGTGCGCGGCTCGGTCACGCCGAATGGCGGCCAGCCGGTGGGATATGTCGTGCGATTCGCGGCGGCGCGTCCAGCGCCGTATGCCAGCAGTCATATGGTGTGCAGCCAGAGGTCCACCGGTCTGCCCTTTCCGGTGAGCTCTACGGCCAGGTTATGAGCGAGAAAGTCAGCCTCTTGATGCGCCACCCCGCCGGCTTTAGACGCCGGCATGTCGGCGCAATCGCCGATGGCAAAAACATTGTCCCATTTCGTTTCCAAGGTTTCGTAGTCGACCCGAATGCCGGTTTCACAATCGGCCAGGCCGCTATCCAATAACACCTGCGCAGGCCGATGCGGCGGCACCATCACCAAGAGATCGTAGTCGATCTGATAATCGTAGAGACCCCGCACAATCTTCTTTTGCGGATCGATGGAGCGCGCGACGAATTCATAATGCTGCTTGATGCCGCGCCGTTTGCTTTCGGCGTCCATCCACACCACCGGATCGTGGGCTTCGCCGCTCGGCTCGGCTTCGCGGGTAAAATAGGCGATCTCGACTTGCTCGCGCACGCCTTTTTCCCGGAAGTAGCCGTCGAGCATCCACTGCGCTTCATAGGGCGCCGGCGGACAGCGGTATGGCCCCAGCGGCACGCCGACCACGACGCGGCCGCTGCGAAAATTGGCCAGCTTGTCGCGCAACCGCACCGCAGAGTCCATTTCCCAAGGATGGATCGAAGCCTCGCCAAAGCCCGGGATCAGATCGGGCCGCGTCTGCATACCCAGGGCCACGATGAGATAGTCGTACGGGATTTTCTCGCTCTCGAGGACTACCTCTTGGCGCGCCGGATCGATGCCGGCGATCTCCGATTGGATGACCTTGACGTTGCGCTTCTTTAGGGTGCTCAAACTGCGGCTGATCTCAGCGGGCTGGCGCTCGCCCATCATGACGAACAAAAATGCCGGCATGAAAATATGGTCGGCCCGTCGGTCGATCAAGATCACATCATGATCGGCGCCGAGCTTGCGGCCCAGCTGCGTGGCCGCCACGACACCGCCACAACCACCGCCTAAGATGACGATTTGCTTTCTTCCGTTAAGTGAAGGCATGCAGGGATTACTTCCGGCCGGATTGAACCTTGTTGCCGAAGCGCTGCTGCGAACGCAGCGCCAGAGCGCGGAGGTTTCTCCGTTGTTGATCGCGCCACAGCGCCTGTTCGGCGCGGCCATCAGCGGTCAATTCGTTGGCAAAACCCGAGGTGCGCCGCAGAAACCAGATCAGCAGTTTATCGGAGATGTGCTTAACCCATTCCATAGCGGTTTAATCCTGTTGCGCTGTTAGCGAAGGAACGTGTCTTCCTGGCGTAGTTTCTCGCTTGCCTCAAGTAATGCTTGCGGCGTCGGTCCGGCTTCACCGATTAGGCCCACTTGTTTGAGAAACTGGCCAATCTGCGCATGGTCTTTGGGACTCACAGGCGCGTAGGGCCGGCAAGGATTACCGATGTCGATGCCGAAATGTTTCATCGCCGACTTCATCACCGGCGGCAACCCATAGGCGGCCCACTTGCCGGGAAATAGCGCGTAGCAGCGAGCCCAGAAACGCGCCGTATCGAGATTGCCGGCGCGAAAAGCGCGGACAATTTGCGCGCCGATGCGCGTGCCCGGCGGCGGCATGGTCGCCCCCGAACCACCCAGCATCAGCGTCACCAATAGAGGCTGCATCGTGGTGAAATAATGACCGCGCCCTGCCAGGTCAATTTGTTCGATTAAACGAGAAATTTTTGTGATATCTCTAGAGCTTTCTTTGAAGTAGCGAATGTTGTCGATCTCGCTAATTTTCACGAAAGCGTCTTGCGGTGGATCGGCGCCGGGACCGGGGTTGTGGTAACAGGTGACCGGCAATGGGCTTGCGGAAGCCACCTGGGTATAAAACTCCATCAGCTCGGCGATGGTCGGCTGGCCGCCCCAGGGCCGCAGTGGCATCAGAACTTGCACCAAATCGCCGCCTACCTTGGCGGAATACTCCGCCAGCTCGATGACCTCCTTCGGCGACGGACTCGAACAGCCCAAGATCACCGGGATTCTTTTATCCACCATTTCCGTTGCGACTCGCAGCACCTCTTTGCGCTCGTCGCGCGTCAGCATGGTGTATTCAGCCGCTTCCACCGCCGCGATCGTGATGGCATCACAGTCCGAAACGATGAAATCGATCTCTTTTTGCAGCGCTTTGAAGTCGACGCGGTCGTTCTCGTCGAACGGCGTCAGACACGCGCCGATAATGCCTTTGATCGGTTTGCTCGGTGCCATGACGTTAGTTAGTTGATAACTTCCGCAATGATGCGCGCGTGGCCGGCGTCACTGCCCTTGACCCGCAGCGGCAGGGCCATGATGCGGGTCTTCTTGCCGACGATGGCGCCTAGGTTGGTGACGTTCTCAGCGATCAAGACTTCATTGCCGAGCAGTGTCCGGTGCACCGGGAAATCGAAGCCCTTGGGCCGCAGCGGCGTCGGCAGATCGACCGTGATGCAGTCGATGCCGAACATCTTAATCTTCTTACTGACCATCCACTCGGCGGCGTCGACGGAAAGATACGGATGAAGATTGTAGTCGGTGCTGTCGAACTTCTCGTCCCAGCCGGTGTGGAGCATCAAGATATCGCCCTTGCCCACCTTGACGCCGGAATTTTCCAGGTCCTTGGCAGTGACCTCTTCACCGCCGTTTTTCTTGACGCTGATCACCGCGCCGATACCGACAAAAGCATCGAGTGGCAGCTGATCGATGGACTTGCCGTTGGCGACAATGTGAATCGGCGCGTCAACGTGTGTGCCCGCGTGGCAAGGCAAGGAGACTTCGGTAACGTTGAGCGGCGCGCCTTTTTCCAAGCTCAAGAACTTCTGCACGTGGACATCCGGCAAGATTGGAATCTTCGGCATGCCGTCGTAGATGACCCGTGAGAGATCGACCATTTCCATGTGATCAACTCCTTTTTTAGTGACCGCTGCGCCAGCGCGCGTACAGTGGATCTTTGTCGACAAACGCCCGCTTAATGCCGTCGAAGGCGAGCCAAAATTGATCGAGGGTTTTTTGCACCGAGGCGCGCACCTGCGCTTGCTGAAAATCGCTGAGCGCGTAGCGCTCCACCGCCAGCGGGCCGACTTTCATGTGTTCTTCGTCGACCCCCATGTGCAGCGTCCAGTAGCGAATATCTTCGGACTCGCGGTCAAAGCCGTAATGTTTGGTCAGCCCATTAACGATGCGCGTCATGCGCGGGTTGGCCGTGCCTTCGAGGCAAAACCCCTGACAGGCGTAAAGCTCCAACCAGGTGCGCTGATACATCAAAAGCTCGCGCCAGTCGAGAAAAGCCTGAGTCTCCGGCGTGGGCTCCACGTTGTCCAATTCCTCTTTGCTAAAACCCGCGGCCTTGGCAAAGCGAATAAACAAACCCTTGTGACTGTCGGTACCGGTGATCTCCCCTGTCCCCTCTTCGACGACATTCTCGATCCACATGTGCTCCAACTCCGGATCGTCAGGGCAACGCGCTAGCATCGCTGCGATTGGCTTGGGAAAGGGCTTGGGAAAGAATAAGTAGAACTGTCCGACGAATCCTTTCAACGCGACGCGGTCAAGCTTGCCGTCTTCAATCATGCCGATGATCGCATGATCTTTCGAATGCTTCGCGGCCACCATTTTTTGAATTTCTTTGACGAAGTCTTTGCCGCTCAATGCCATAAGCAACTCCGAAAATGCACCCCTCCGCTAAGATTCGAATGTGTTATCCCTAGGAATCGCCAAACTGCCCGCTTGGCATTAGACTGCTTTAGTATCAGACGAAGTAAAAGATTTAAAGCTATTTACGAGGCGTCGCGTCAGATGCGCTAGCAACACGTAGCGGATAAGTTGGCGTCCCCGACGGGATTTGAACCCGTGTTATCGGCGTGAAAGGCCGGTGTCCTGGGCCGGGCTAGACGACGGGGACCTTGGTTGGTGAGCCGTGCTGGACTTGAACCAGCGACCCTCTGCTTAAAAGGCAGATGCTCTACCGACTGAGCTAACGGCTCGCGCGTTTGAAACTTTTACTAAATAGCGGGAATACCTGACTAAGTCAATAAATTGCCTGAAACCATAACTCCGCTCTAAGGTTCCGCACCGACGGTCAACGGCACATACGTAGACGCGGATGCTGGGCGGCAGTTTGGGGCGGTATAATCGAGCGGGTGACCCGGCGACTGGGTCAGCGC